>CALJDB010000364.1 GCA_938023775.1 uncultured Clostridia bacterium | reverse complement strand
GCGCTCCCCCACCTTGTAGATATCGCCCGCGCCGACGGTCAGGATGAGGTCGCCGGGCTGGGCGGTCCAGCGGACGGTCTTGACGATCTCATCGAAGGAGTCGAAGTAAAGCGAGTTCGGGATGACCTGCGCGAGGTCGCGGGAGGAGATGCCGATCGTGTTTTTCTCGCGCGCGGCGTAGATCTCCGCCAGAATGGTGAGGTCCGGGCGGCGGAGCTGGGCGGCGAAGTCGTCGAACAGCGCCTTTGTGCGGCTGTATGTATGCGGCTGGAAGATGACGATCGTGCGCTTATAGCCGAGGGGCATTGCGGCGTCCAGCAGCGCCTTCAGCTCGCCGGGGTGGTGGGCGTAATCGTCGTAAATGTCCGCGCCGTTGAACTTACCCTTGAACTCAAAGCGCCGCCCCGCGCCCCGGAAGGCGGCGAGACCGTATTTGACCGCGAGGGGTCCACAGCCGACGCAGATGCTCGCCGCGCAGGCGGCGAGGGCGTTTTTGACGTTGTGGATGCCGGGGACCTGAAGCTGTACGTGGGTGAACTTCCGCCCCTGATAGATGACGTCAAAATCCGTCTGGGTGCCGAGCTGGACGATGTTTTTCGCCCAAATGTCCGCCTTGTCGCTCAGACCGAAGGTCAGCAGTTCGCGTCCGAGCGGGCGGAGGGCGTCCATCGTGTTCTCGTCGTCGAGATTCGCGATGATCGTTCCACCCTCCGGAACGTGGGAGGCAAACTCGCGGAAGGACGCTTCGATCTCGCTAAGGTCATGGAAAAAGTCAAGGTGGTCCGCCTCGATGTCGAGCACAACGGCGACGGTCGGGTAAAAATTCAGGAAGGAGTTGCAGTATTCGCAGCTCTCCATCACGATGGTGTCGCCGCTGCCGACGCGGTGGCCCGCATGGAGCAGCGGGAGCGTCCCGCCGATCATGACTGTGGGGTCCATGCTCGCTGCCATCAGAATTTGCGTCACCATGGAGGTCGTGGTCGTTTTGCCGTGGGTGCCGGAGATGCAGACGGCGTTTTTGTAGTCGCGCATAATGGCGCCCCAAGCCTCCGTGCGCTCGAAGACGGGCAGCCCGCGGCGGCGCGCCTCGGCGACCTCGGGATTGTCGTCATGCACCGCGGCGGTGCGGACGACGAATTGCGTGTCCGCGCCCAGATTTTCGGCGCGGTGGCCGATGGCGACGGAAATGCCCTTTTCGCGCAGACGCTCCACGTTCGCGCCGTCGTTCATATCCGAGCCGCTGATGCGCAGCCCCATACCGCTCAGCACCTCCGCGAGCGGGGACATGCTGACGCCGCCCACGCCGATCAGAAAGCCGCAGCTGCCGGGGGTCATATATCTGGAAAAATCATTCATAGAATCTGCTCCCATCCAAGGATATACTCTAAAAAAGCCTCGCAGAGTTCGCCGGCGCACCGGCGAAAGAATCAAATTCATTTTTTGGCGGGGCGTGTACCTGCCAAAAAAATACTTATCGGCTCGCAAACGTGCGTTTGTGCGCCGAAGGCGCGCAAATCGTGCGCTGCAGCGAGCCGCAGCCTTTTCAACCGAGAGCCCAGCGCAGCGGGTCTCGGTTGACGCACCCATTATACTGTCATTCTACGAAAAAAACAAGGGGAATATGCTGAGCAGGGCGCGCTTGATTATCGCAGGGATCTTATTTGACCGCGCGGGTCGCCCAATAGGTCGGGATGCGCAGCTCGGCGAACAGCCCCTCGCTGTTATAATCCTCGTAGAGCTCCTTGAGCGTAAAGCCCGCGGCGAGCTGGCCGCCGAGCTGCTCGGCGGCAGTGTGGGAAAACTGCACGCCGCAGTCGTAGGCTTCGAGCTGCGCCATCTGCTCCGGGTTTTCGAGCGGGTCGAAGGGAAACCGGTTCACGATATGGCTCTCGTCCTCGTTCACGAGATAATTCGTTCCGTTTTCCAGCCCGCAGAGCAGCGTTCCGCCCGCGCGCAGAACCCGGAAGCACTCGCGGAACACCGGCTCGACATGGCGGATATAGTTATTCGAGACCGGGTGGAAAATGAGGTCGAAGCTCGCGTCTTCAAAGGGCAGCGGCTTGCTCATATCCGCGCGGACGATCTCGATCTCGTAGCCCTCGCGCGCGGCGACGAGCCGCTCGCTCTCAAGCTGCTTCGGGGAGTAGTCGAGCACGGTGCACTGCGCGCTCAGCGCGGCGAAAATGGGCATCTGCTGTCCCCCGCCGCTCGCGAGTCCGAGCACGCGCTTTCCGCGGAGGTTGCCGAACCACGAATGCGGCACCGGCTTTGTCGGCGTCAGCACCACGTCCCACTCCCCCGCCTTTGCCGCGAGAAACTGCTCATGCGTGATGGGCACCCCCCACTCCCAGCCCTCCTCGACCCAGCGGTCGATGGTCT
>CALJDB010000363.1 GCA_938023775.1 uncultured Clostridia bacterium | reverse complement strand
TTCGTAAGCTTACAACCCCTCAGTCGCGGCTGCGCCGCGCCAGCTCCCCTTGCACAGGGGAGCCTTTAAAGCCTCGACTTACTCCGCGAGATAATATCCCACACCCCGCTTGGTCATGACGTATTCCGGCTCGGCGGGGTTTTCCTCCAGCTTTTCGCGCAGGCGGCGGACGGCGACGTCCACGGCGCGGAGGTCACCGTAATAATCGTACTGCCAGACCTGACTCATCAGCTCCTGCCGCGAGACGACCTTGCCCGGCGTCTTTGCGAGGAAGCAGAGCAGCTCATATTCCCGCTGCGTGAGGTCGAGCGCCGCGCCGTTTTTGCTGACGCTGCGGCGGTCGGTGTCGATCGCGAGGGCGCGGATGCGCAGGGTGTTCCCCGCGGCGGGTGCCTCCGTCGGCGCGGCGGCGGTGCGGCGCATATTCGTCTTGACGCGCGCGAGCAGCTCGCGCATGGAGAAGGGCTTCGTAATATAGTCGTCCGCGCCGGTCTCCAGCCCGAAGACCTTGTCCGTCTCCTCCTCGCGCGCCGTCAGCATGATGATGGGCACATTATCGCCCTCGGCGCGCAGCGTGCGGCAGACCTCAAAGCCGTCCATGCCGGGGAGCATGATGTCCAGCAGGATGAGGTCCGGCTTGCCCTCCCGCGCCGTGCGCAGCCCCTCCGGACCGTCGTAGGCGCGCAGCGTGGCGTAGCCTTCCTTCTTCAAATTGAAATCCAGAATATCGACGATGGCTTTTTCGTCATCCACGATCAGGACTGTTCTTGTCATTTTGCCTTCTCCTCTCCCTCCAGAAGCCGCTTCGCCTTCAGCACAGCGGCGACGGTCTTGGCGTCGCGCAGCGAGCCGTCCATCGCCATAGCGACGAGCTCGTCCAGCGTATGGCGCTCCACGTTCAAAAATTCTCCCTCGTCCAGATGCTGCCGCCCCGCGTGGAGCGAGCGCGCGAGATAAAGATAGATCGTCTCCCGGCAGTAGCCCGGCGAGGGCCAGAGCGCGCCGAGGGAGAGATACTCGTCCGCGGTGAAGCCCGTCTCTTCGCCCAGCTCGCGCTTTGCGCATTCAAGGGGGTCCTCGCCGTCCTCCAGCTTGCCCGCGGGCAGCTCCAGCAGCATCTCGCCGTAAGCATAGCGGAACTGGCGCACGCACCAGACCGTCCCGTCCGCATCGAGCGGCAGGACCGTCACCCCGCCGGGGTGCTCCACGATCTCGCGCAGGCTCTCGTGTCCGTCCGGCAGCGCAACGGTGTCGCGGTGGACGGTGATGATCCTGCCGCTGTAGATGTCCTCGCGGCGCAGTGTGGTCTCGGTGCAGTCCATGGTGATGATCTCCTCTTTTGCAATAATAAATCAGTATATCACAAGCTTTGGCGTTTTTCCATATCTTTTCTCTGGATTTTCGCCCCCGCGCGGGCTTATGATGGGAAAAAAGAGAGAGGAAGCGCTTAAATTATGAACTTTGTCGCCGTCAGACTGCCGCCACGCGCGGGACTCACCGCCTCCGCCGCGGCGCTGCTCGCGTCCTATGCCCGCCGCCGCAGCGGGAGCGCGCCGTGGCGCGCCATGGCTGCGGAGGAGCACTCCGGTCCCGCCGGAACGCTGCTGCTATTGCGCCCCGCGCCGGTCTATCAGGTCCGCATCGCGGACTGGGCGGAGCCTTTTTTGCGGAAATATTTCTAATTTGTTCATTTTTTACTTGCCATTTTGTGCTAAACTATCTTATAATGAACGGTACGCGGGTCCGCACCGGACCGATCTACGACCGCAAAGGAGGTGCAAGGGAGACCATGCCGAAGGCACAGGGCGTCAAGCAGGCGGCGAGCAACCGCAAGGCGTTTCACGACTATTTCATACTGGAGCGCTACGAGGCGGGCATCGAGCTGAGCGGCACGGAGGTCAAATCCATCCGCGCCGGAACACTGAACCTCAAGGACTCCTACTGCACCATCAAAAACGGCGAGATCTTCGTCCGCGGGATGCACATCAGTCCCTACGAAAAGGGCAACATCTTCAACCGCGACCCGGACCGCGTCCGCCGGCTGCTCATGCACCGGAAGGAGATCCTGAAGCTGAACCAGCGCGTGATGCTCGAAGGCGTCGCCCTCGTCCCGCTCTCCGTTTACTTCAAGGACAGCCGCGTCAAGGTGGAGGTCGGGCTCTGCAAGGGCAAGAAGCTCTACGATAAGCGCGACACGGACGCCAAGCGTCAGGCCCAGCGCGATATGGACCGCTCAATGAAAAACTATTGATCCCAACCATACCAAGGAGGAAACCCACTATGAATCCCGTAGTTACCATCGAAATGGAAAACGGCGGCATCATCCGCGCCGAACTGTACCCCGAGGTTGCGCCGAACACCGTCCGCAACTTTGTTTCC
>CALJDB010000362.1 GCA_938023775.1 uncultured Clostridia bacterium | reverse complement strand
ATCAATTTTTATTTTGTAACAAGTTTTTACCGTTTAGACAATATTTGCATAGTGGGCTGGAAGGTTACTAAAACAGATATGACTGTACAATCTTCTGACCGTTGAGCCATTTTATTCTGCTCTTTGTCTTTTCCATCTGCCATAGAGATATCCCGAAACGCCTGCCGCGATTATTATGTAAATGGGCGAAACCCCAAATAATGCTATCAAAAGACAGCAGACTATGGGTATCCAGGCATTGCGCCATGAGATATTGGCGGTCTTTGCCATCTTGAAGCACGGAGCGGCGATGAGCGCCACTACTGCGGGACGCACTCCCTTGAAGAATTTCTCCACCCATGGATTGTCCTTGAAGTTATGGAAGAACATGGCTATGATGATGATGGCAATGATGGACGGAAGGGCTATGCCGACGGCTCCGACGATGCCTCCCCATACTCCTTTCAGCTTATATCCGATATGTGAAGCCATGTCGATGGCGAAAATACCCGGCGTAGACTGCGCCACCACCATGATGTCCATAAATTCCTGCCGGTCCATCCACTTGTTGTTATCCACGAACTCGCGCTCCATGATCGGTATCATGGCATAACCGCCTCCGAGCGTGAACGCACCTATCTTGTTGCAGGTAAGGAAAAATTTGAGCAGCATATATATAATGTATATCTCTTTATGATGTTACAAAAAAAGAAAAACGCCAGACAATAGACCTCACCGGCCTTATCTGGCGTAATTATTCTAATATAAATATTATGGTAATGTCCGATTATTATGAATAGCGCAAGATCTGACCGGGACGGAGACGCATGGTCTTCGAGATGTGGTTCAGCTTACAAATCTTGTCTATCGAAACACCAAGCTTCTTAGAGATGGACGCGAGCGTCTCACCCTTCGTAACCTTGTGATACTGCACCTGATCGGTAAGACCAGACGTAGCGCGGTCGTTGGTGGCATAGTCGTTGCGCGAGTTGGATGCGTAAGAAGAGCCGTCCTTCTTTCCGCGTGCTCTTGTAGCAGCTGCCGACTCGCTGTCATACGTCGAGCGGTCGAAAGCATAATAGTCGCCTGTTACGTCCTGCTCACGGAAGTCGAACATAAGAGCGGGATTGAGAGCCACGCCGCAGAGACGTGTCTCGAAGTGAAGGTGCGAACCCGTGCTTCGTCCAGTGTTACCACCGAGACCGATAACATCACCGGCGCGAACCTCCTGGTTCTCATCTACGAGCTGCTTCGAGAGGTGTCCGTAGATGGTCTCCAGACCGTTGTTATGTCGGATGACGATATACTTACCGTATCCTC
>CALJDB010000361.1 GCA_938023775.1 uncultured Clostridia bacterium | reverse complement strand
ACATGCGGGAAATGGTGTCCTCGCGGACGTTGCCCCAGCCGGAGGCGACGATCGCACCGTCCAGAATCGACTTACCGGGGTCCGGGATGATGAGCGCAGGGTCCACCTGAAGCTGGACACCGAGACCGCCGCAGGTCGGGCAGGCGCCGAAGGGGTTATTGAAGGAGAACATCCGCGGCGTCAGCTCCTCGATGGAGATGCCGCAGTCCTCGCAGGCGTAATTCTGGGAAAAGCTGAGCTCCCGCTCCCCCGCCTCGTCCGCGATCGTGACGAGCACGAGCCCGCCGGCGAGCTTCAGCGCCGTTTCGACCGAGTCGGTCAGGCGGCGAGTAATGTCCGGCTTCAAGACGATGCGGTCCACGACGATCTCGATGGAGTGCTTTTTGTTCTTGTCGAGCCGGATCTCCTCGGAGAGATCGAACATGCTGCCGTCCGCGCGGGCGCGGACGAAGCCGGCGCGGCGCGCATCCTCAAAGACCTTGGCGTGCTCGCCCTTGCGCCCGCGGACAACCGGGGCGAGGATCTGGAGCTTCGCGCGCTCCGGCAGGGTCAGGAGCTGATCGATGATCTGGTCCACCGTCTGCTGGCGGATCTCCTTGCCGCACTTCGGGCAGTGCGGCACGCCGACGCGCGCCCAGAGCAGACGGAGATAGTCGTAAATTTCCGTAACGGTGCCGACCGTGGAACGCGGGTTGCGGCTCGTGGTCTTTTGGTCGATGGAGATAGCGGGAGATAGCCCGTCAATGCTGTCCACATCCGGCTTGTCCATCTGACCCAGAAACTGCCGCGCGTAAGACGACAGGCTCTCCACATAGCGGCGCTGACCCTCGGCATAGATCGTGTCGAAAGCGAGGCTGCTCTTGCCGCTGCCGGAGAGCCCGGTGACGACGACGAGCTTGTCGCGCGGGATCTCCACGTCGATATTTTTCAGATTGTTCTCCCGCGCACCGCGGATGATGATCGAGTCCTGCATTTTTTACGCCTTATCCTCCACACAAAGCTCCGCCGTCTCTCCGCGCACGAGCGCGAGCAGCGCCGCGGGCGCAACGCCGACCTGTGCGCCGATGCGCCCCGCGCTCACGAACACGCGCTCAAGCGTCTCCACGCTCGCGTCGAAAAACGTGCGGAACTGCTTTTTCATTCCGATCGGGCTGCACCCGCCGCGGACATAGCCCGTGAGCGGCAGAAGCTCCGCCACATGCAGCATGGCGACGGACTTCTCCCCCGTCGCCTTCGCCGCTTTTTTGAGGTCCAGCTCCCGTGCCGCGGGGATGACGAAGACATAGTTCGTCCGGCTCGCGCCGACGGCGACGAGCGTCTTAAACACGGTCGCCGGGTCCTGCCCGGTCAGCTTCGCGACGGTCACGCCGTCCACCGCGCCCTCGCCGTGGGGATATTCCAGCGCCGTGTAGGGGATCTTCTTCTGCTCCAGCACGCGCATCACATTTGTTTTCTGTTCCCGGATCAACTTCATCTTGAGTACACATTACAGAACTCATGCTAT
>CALJDB010000360.1 GCA_938023775.1 uncultured Clostridia bacterium | reverse complement strand
ATCGCAGTAGGTGAGGGCGCAAATATGCCGTCAACCATCGACGCGACAAACGCATTTTTACAGAGCAAGGTGCTCTTTGCTCCGGCGAAAGCGGCAAACGCAGGCGGCGTTGCAACCTCTGCGCTTGAAATGAGCCAGAACAGTGCACGTATGATTTGGACCTTTGATGAGGTTGATGAAAAACTCAAGGATATTATGGAGAGCATTTACGGCCACATGCTCTTCAAGATCGACGGCGAGTCGGTCGACCGCACCACGGCGGAGACCACGCTCGCGCAGTACACCTCCGGTGGCGTCACGAAGCTCGTGAACAACGATTATCGCGACGTGCTGAATCAACTCGAAGCCGCCGTAGAGCGCGATCGCCGCCCCTCCGACTGGGCGGCAGCCGAGGTCGACGCGGCGGCAGAGAAGGGCTATGTCCCCACCGCGCTCGCGAAAAATTACACCGCGCCCATCACCCGCGCGGAGTTCTGCCGGCTCGCCGTGCAGTTTTATGAGCGCTATACCGGCGAGACCGTCGACGCCGCGGCGGACTTTACCGACACGCAGGACTCCGCCGTGCGCAAGATGGCGGGTCTCGGCGTCGTGAACGGCGTCGGGGGCGGCAGATTCGACCCGGACGGCACGCTCACCCGCCAGGACGCGGCGGCCATCCTGATGCGCCTCGCCGGGGTGATGGGCTACGAGCCGGCTGCGGCGGAGAACAGCTTCGCCGACCGCGCCGCCATCGCCGGCTACGCCCTCGATTTCGTGGCCGAAGCCGCAGCCGCCGGCATCATGAACGGCACCGGCGACGGCAATTTCAGCCCCACCGCCAGCTACACCCGCGAGCAGAGCATCCTGACGATCGTGAGACTGGAAAAGATCGCGTAAAGGCGGCAAAACACGCAAAAGCGCCGGGCCCATGCCGGGTCCGGCGCTTCCGCTTAGAAAAGAGAAAAAGAGAAAGGAGTAGAAAAAGAAAACTGTCGATCTATGTCAGGCGGCGCGGGCGGGGTATGGCGCCCGCGCCGGGCTTTGCTGGGGGTTTTACTGTCCGTTGCGGTTTCCGAAGATGCCGCCGAAATAGCTGTCCATGTTCCCGTTGCTGTAGGAGCCGTCCGGGGGATTCTGGCTGTCGGACTGGGTGTTGTCATCCGCGGTTGCCTCGGCGGAGGGGGCCTCCTCGTCAAAGGTGATGGTGAGCTCCACATAGCTGCCGCTGCGGTAAACGCGGAGGGTGGCGGTGTCGCCGGCACTGTAGTTCTTCTTTGCGGCGATGAGGTCGTCCTCCCCCGTGATCTCGTAGCTGTCCATCGCGACGATGATGTCGCTCGGCTGCAGGCCCGCCTTTTCCGCGGCGGAGCCGGACTGGACGGTGTTCACGATCGCGCCCTGCACGAGCCCGTAGTACTGGGCGGCAGAGGCGGAGACGCTGCCGAGGGTGACGCCGAGGGACGCCTTGCCGCGGACGTAGCCGTCACTGATGAGGTCCTTCGCGATCTTCACGGCGTCGTTGATCGGGATGGCGAAGCCGAGGGACTCCACGCCCGTGTCGGAATACTTGGCGCTCGCGATGCCGATGACCTCGCCGCGGCTGTTATAGACCGGACCGCCGGAGTTGCCCTGGTTGATGGCGGCGCTGATCTGGAACATGTTGATGTTGGTATAGGTGCGGGTATCGGAGTCGTAGGTGCTGATCTCGCGGTCGAGCGCGCTGACGATGCCGTCCGTCATGGTGTATTCCAGCTCGCCGAGCGGGTTGCCGACGGCGTAGACCGCCTCGCCGACCTTCATGCTGTCGCTGTCGCCGATGGTGGCGGCGTGGAAGCCGCTGCCGTCGATCTTCAGCACGGCGACATCGTTGTCCTCCTCGTAGCCGATGATGTCGGCGATGTACTGCGTGCCGTCATAGGTCAGGACCTGCACGTCGTAGCCGCCCTTCACGGCGTCCTCGATGACGTGGTAGTTCGTCAGGATATAGCCGTCGGCGCTGATGATGAAGCCAGAGCCGGACACGGCGCTGGAGGAGGTGTAGCCCCAGAAGTTGGTGTAAGTGATCTCGGTGCGGACGCCGACGACCTGACTGAGCGCGAGGTCATAGTAGATCTCGGTCGCCGTCAGCTCATCGCCCGCGGTGACGAGCTTGGTGGTCACGGGGCTGGTCGTAGAGCTGACCTGATTGATGACGGTGCCGTCGCCGCCGCTGCCCTGCTCGGTCGGGGTCTCGGTCTTCATCAGACCGGGGACCACGCCGCCGACGACGCCGCCCAGCAGCGCGCAGACGAGGCAGAGCGCCACGACCGCCGCCGCGCCCAGCGGCTTTTTCGGCTTTTTCGGCTTGCGCTCGGCTTTGGGAGACGCCGCAGGTGCGGAGTAATAGCTCTTCGGCACGGCGCTCGCCTCGTCGGAGGCGACATAGCCGGCGTCGGAATAAGCGCGGGGCTCCGTCTCGCTCTCGCGCTCCGCGTCCGGGCGGACGAAGCGGTATTCGCCGTCCACACGCGCCTCGGCGGGCTCCTCCGGAGCCGTCTCCGGTGTCTCGCCGCGGGTTTCGTTCTCATATTCGTTGAAATCGGTCATTTTTACCCGACCTCCTGTCGTTTTCCTTTTGATGGTCCTATCATACGCAAAACTTATGACAAAATCATGAACAAAGGCGGAATTGTTTTTAAACATCGGGTAAACAAGCTTTGAACGGGGAAGAATAAAAATCAATGCGCCGAAGGCGCTCAATTTAAAGGCTCCCGAAGTGTAAGGGGAGCTGTCAGCCGAAGGCTGACTGAGG
>CALJDB010000359.1 GCA_938023775.1 uncultured Clostridia bacterium | reverse complement strand
GCCCGGTACGCTGATGACAACGCCGACGCCAACGCTGAGGACCATTGCGCAGTCGATGAGCTTTTTCAGACCGGGATAGTCCCCCGCGCCGTAGTGCATGGCGTAGAGCACGCCGGTGCCGGTGGCGATGCCGAGGAAAAAGCCGATCAGAAGGTTGATGAGGCTGCCCGTGCTGCCGACGGCGGCGAGCGCCGCGGAGCCGACATAGTTGCCGACGACCATCGAGTCCACGCTGTTATATAGCTGCTGGAACAGGTTGGAGAGCAAGATCGGCACGGCAAACAGGATGAGCCCCTTGGTGATGGAGCCCTCGGTCAGACTCATTTGCTTATTCATGGGAATCCGGGTCCTTTCTTGGAAAAAAGATCACCGCATCGCAAAGCCCAGCGCGAGGAAGCCCTGAGCGAGGATGTAGGTCAGCATAACGCAGAAGTCAAATTTCGGCGCGGGGTCGCCGACGGTGGAAAACTGGCGCACGAGCAGCGTGTCCGAAATGAGGAAGCCCGCCGCACCGGCGAGCAGCCACGGGGCGCCCTCCGTCCCCGCCGCGAGCGAGACCGCCGCCGCGGCGCAGAGCGCGGCGAGCAGCAGATAATAAAGCGCGCCGGGAACGCGCAGCGCGCGGTCCATCACGCGGAGAGAGAAGACATAGAGTCCCGCGGCAGCCGCCACGGGCGCAAGCACGCAGAGCCATGTCAGCTCCGGCGCCGCGGCGAGGGGCAGCAGCATGGCGAGGATATAGAGCACATGCCCCGCGCCGAAGGCGGCGATGCCGGCGGTGCGGAGATTTGCGGAATTGGGCCAGATGAGGAAAATATCCCCCGCCCAGCCGAGCAGCAGCGCGGCGAGGACAAAGGGGCTCGCCGTTTTCGCCGTGCAGGCATAGCCGAGCAGCAGGAGCGGCACGAGCAGCGTTTTCGTGAGGTGGCGCAGGAACTGCTTGTTCCCGGCGCAGAACACAAGGTGCAGCACGGCGAGGACAGCGTAAGGAAGGAAGAACGACAGCTTCATATTTTCCACAGACCTTTCCGGAGGTTTTGGGAGAAATGCCAAAAATCGCGTCGGATTTCTCCAAAGGTTATTATAATCTCGCCAACGGTCCGTGTCAATCGAGCGCGAAAAAATTTTTCTCCGCGCAGAGGGGTGCTAAGCGACGATTATAGCACGCCGCGCGGGAATGTCAACAGGAAAAAGCGGAATGAACGCAGCCTCTTGTAAAATCGGGGCGGAGGGTGTAAAATAAGCGCTGTCCGGCATTTGCCGGGCGAAAACGATCTGCAAGAATGCAAGGAGAAAAAGATGAAAACCGCAAACAAAAAGATCACCCGTCTGACGGCGGCGCTGCTGGCGCTGGTGCTCGCGCTGTCCCTCGCCGCCTGCGGGACCAAGACCCCGGCGGAGACCGAAGCGCCCGCCGCGGGGAAGCACTTCACCTTCACCGTCGTGGACGACAAGGGTGAGAGCACTTACTTTACGCTCACGAGCGAGGAGGAGACCGTCGGCGCGGCGCTGCTCGCCGAGGGACTCATCGAGGGCGAGGAGAGCCAGTACGGGCTCTATGTCAAGACCGTG
>CALJDB010000358.1 GCA_938023775.1 uncultured Clostridia bacterium | reverse complement strand
TCAATAACGAAAAGCCCTCCCCCGCCGGGTACCGGCGGGGGAGGATTTTTCTCACTTCAGCACCCTTTCGATGCGGTCGAGGGCGTCGGTCAGCATGCTGCGGGGGCAGGCGTAGTTCAGGCGAGCGAAGCGGGCGGAGTCGGGACCGAAGTCGATCCCCGCGCCGAGGCAGACACCGCACTTTTCGCGCAGGAGCGCTGCGGGCTCGTCCGTGCCGAGGACGGAGAGGTCCAGCCACGCGAGGAAGGTGCCCTCCGCGTGGGTGACGGAGACGCCGGGCATCGCGGCGCAGCGCCGCTCCAGATAGTCGCGGTTGCCGCGCAGGTGCGCGAGCAGCGCGTCCTTCCACGCGTCGCACGCGGGGCTATAAGCCGCGCGGAACGCCGCGGCGTCCATGATGGAGCCGTCCGCCATCAGCGCGTAGGGGAAGGCGGTGTACTGCGCGCGCAGCGCCGCGTCCGGGATGACGGCGAAGCCGAACTGGTTTTTCGGGATGTTGCAGGTCTTGCCGGGGCTCGCGAGCGTCACGGAGCGGACGCGCCGCCCGGCGGCGAGGGAGAAAAGCGGCGTGTGCTGCCGGTCGAGCGCGAACTCGCTGTGGATCTCGTCGGAGACGAGCAGCAGGTCGTGCGCCTCGCAGAAGTCGATGACGGCGAGCAGCTCCTCGCGCGTATAGACGCGGCCCACGGGGTTATGCGGCGAGCAGAGGATGAAGCAGCGGACCGACGGCGTCAGCGCGCGCTCCATCGCGTCGAAGTCGAAGCGCCAGCCGCCCTCCGCCGTCCGCGCCATCGGCACCTCTACGCGGTGGCAGCCGAGGATCTCCGCCGTGCGGCGGATGTAGGGATACATCGGGGTGCAGTACATAATGTCCCCGCCGGCGAGTGCGCAGGCGCGGAAAAGCCCCGGCATCACGCTCAGCACGAACACGAACCAGTCCCGCTCCGCCTCCGCGCCGAAGCGCCGCCGGTAAAACTCCGGCAGCAGCGGCAGCGCGGCGGAGGAGGTCGGCTCATAGCCGAATATCGGGTGCTCCAGCCGCTTTGCCATCGCGTCGAGAATGACCTGCGGCGTGGAAAACTCCATATCCGCCGTCGTCAGCGCAAGAGAGCCCTCCGGGCAGTCCGCCCACTTCCAGCTTCCCCATCCCCGGCGGTCATAAAGCGTCTCAAAATCAAACTGAGGCATGGCGTAAGTCTCCTTTTCGGGTTTGTTTATTTCAGTTTTATCCGTGCGTCCGGGAAGCGCTCCCGGATATGGTCCAGAAACAGCGCCGCCGCGGGTGAGAGGTGGTCCGCCCGGTAGCAGACGCTGACGGCGGTGCGGATGGGCGGCAGGATCGGGACGAGGCGGACGTTATCGTGCGCCGGGAGGTGCTTCGGCGCACGATGCTGACGCCGCTGCCCTTTTCGATCAGGTAAAAAATATTCTCGCAGCTCGGACTTGTGAACACAACGTTCGGCGCAAAGCCCGCCGCGCGGCACACGCCGACGGCGAGCTCATAGACGATCGTCTTCTCCAGCGGCGGATAACCGAGTCCGAGCGAGATGACCGCCTTTTCCTGCGAGACATGCAGCAGCCGTGCGGTGTATTCGTCCTGAAGCGCGGCGATCTGCTCGGCGTAAGGCAGCAGCGCCGCGCCGAAGGGCGTCAGCTCGATGCGCCGGGTCGTCCGGCGGAAAAGCGGCTGACCGAGCTCAAGCTCCGCGTTTTTGATATGCTTGGAGAGCGAGGGCTGGGAGAGGAAGAGCTGCTCCGCCGCCTCGGAATAAGAGCCCGTCCGCGCCAGCACCGCGAACTCCCGGAAAAAGTTGATGTCCACCCCCGCGCCTCCTTTGTGATTTATTCCGTCGCGGAATAAATAGGGCATAGGAAAACAAATTGCTTCGATTTTGAATATATAGTACAATAATTGCACGGAAACTTGTCCGGACGTTTGGTCATTTTGACAATTCGCAGCGGATAAAAACCGCGCCGGATACATAGAAGTATAGCACACGGCGCCGGAATATGCAACCGGCCAGAAGCTCCCCGAACCGGTATGATCCGGGCGGCGGAACCCCTCCGCCCGTGCTCATAAAAATCAACCCGAAAAAACAGAAGGTCAAAATGAAAGCGAAACGTATTCTTGCACTCTGCCTTGCTCTTGCACTTTGACTCGCGCTCCTCGCCGGCTGCGGCGGCAAAACGAACCCGTCCGGCGGGAAAACCGACGATGGCCGCACGACGGTGAACGTCGCCGTCGCGGGCGAGCCCGGCTCCCTCTCCCCGTGGGTCGGCAACAACTTCGGCCGCATCAGCACGCTCGGCTCCGTCTACCAGAAGGCTTATGAGGACAGCGGCGACGAGATGGCGATGAAGGCAGTCGGCACCACGCCGTATCAGCTCGTTGAGTACATCCCCGGCACGAGCCTGACGCTCGAGCGCAGCGGCAAGTACTGGCAGGATGCGGCGGAGACCATGGACCTCTACGGCTCCAACGTCGACGTCATCAACTTCAAGTTCGTGACGGACATCTCCCAGATCGCGACCGGTCTGAAGACCGGCGAGCTCGACATGACGAACACCATCGCGGCGATGGCCCTCCCCGCCTTCTCCGAGGGCGGCGAGTATGCCGACCGCTACACCGTCGTGGAGGAAAAGGCGAACCCGGCTTACATGATGATGTTCAATTGCAGCGAGACCTCTCCGTGCAGCAACGTCAACCTGCGCAAGGCCATCGCTTACGGCATCAACTCCGACCAGCTCCTCTCCGGCGTGCTCGGCGGCGCGGGCTTCCGGCTCAACGCCTTCGGCAACTCCAAGTACGGCGACTATAACCCCGACTGGAACAAGGACGGCTACTTCGAGTATGACCTCGACACTGCGAAGGAATATATCCGGAATTCTCGGCATCTCGCTGCCCCAGTTCTGGGTGGCGCTGATGCTCGTTATGCTCTTCTCGCTGAAGCTGCACTGGCTGCCCGCCTTCGGCTACGGCGGGATCCAATATCTCATCCTGCCCGTCGTGTCGCTCGCGCTGAACGGCATCTCCACCATCGCGCGCTTAACGCGCACGAGCATGCTGGAAGTCATCCGCTCGGACTATGTTGTGACCGCCACCGCCAAGGGGCTCTCGCGCCGCCGCGTCATCTTTGTCCACGCGCTGCCGAACTCCATCATCCCGGTCATCCAGTCGCTCGGCACCTCCTTCGGCGGCTGTCTCGGCGGCGCCGTCGTCATCGAGAACATCTTCTCCCGCCTGCTTTACGGTGCGCGCTATTCGCTCGCCATCGGGCTTCAGGCGCAGGTCATCAATCTGCTTCAGGACCTTCAGAAGGAGTACGGGCTGACCTATATGTTCGTCACCCACGACCTCTCGGTCGTCCACCACATCTCCGACGAGATCTCCGTCATGTATCTCGGACAGCTCGTGGAGACCGCGGCGTCCGCCGCGCTCTTCGAGCGCCCGCTCCACCCTTACACCAAGGCGCTGCTGAGCGCCATCCCCTCCGTGGATATCCACAACCAGCGCGAGCAGATCCTCATCCGCGGCGAGCTGACCTCGCCCATCGACCCCGCGCCCGGCTGCCGCTTCGCCTCCCGCTGCCCTTACGAGACGGAGGCGTGCGCCGAGCCGCAGACGCTGCGGGAGCTGCTCCCCGGACACCATGTCTCCTGCTGCCGCGCGGCGGAGATCCAGGACCTCCCCGCCGGGCGGCGGCGCGCGCTCCGCGCCGTCCACTGCGCGCTTTTTTCCGCCGCCGCCGCAGCGATGACGGCAACGTATGTGCTTGAGCGCCGCGTGCGCTATATCCGCCTCCCCGACGCTGACGGCGGGGAGATCAACTGATTATTTTGGGAGGTCACACAGAAAATGAAACAGTACAAAAACGCCGGGGCGTTTATGTTGGACGTGGACCGGCTCGTCGCCGTTTCGGAGGACGGGCTGGGTGACGTTTCCGACGCGCGGCTGCATCGGGCTGATGACGCTGCTGGCGTGCCGCGCCCGCGGCGCGAAGGAGATCATCGTCACGGATCTGGAGGACGTGCGGCTCGAAAAAGCGCGCGAGCTCGGCGCGGACCGCGTCGTGAACACGCGGAGGGAGGATGCGCTCGCCGCCATCGGCGAATACACCCACGGCCGCGGCGTCGACGTTGTGTTCGAAACGGCGGGCAGCCGCGTCACGATCGGGCAGACGCCCTTTGCCGCACGGCTCGGCGGGCTCGTCGTGCTCGTTGGCATCTCGCCGGAGGAGGAGCTGCCCTATAACTTCGGGCAGGTGATGGCGAAGGAGCTGCGCATCAAGTCCGTGTTCCGCTATGTCAATATGTTCCCGAAGACCGTCGCCGCCCTCGCCGCCGGCGCCCCGGTCGAGCAGGTCGTCACCCACGAATACGCGCTCGAGGACATCCAGCAGGCCTTCGACGACTCCGTAAACCGCAAAAACGAAGTCGTGAAAGCGATCATCCGGATATAAAAACGGACCGGGAGACTGCCGAAAACGGCAGTCTCCCGATTCAGGCTGTCAAAGAACTTCTGCGAGCTGCGATTTTAAAGGCTCCCGAAGTGCAAGGGGAGCTGGCGCGAAGCGGCTGAGGGGTTGTTGCCAAGCCTGCGCAAACGCCAAGCTTGGATATTCTGGAAGCTTACAACCCTCCAGTCAGCCTTCGGCTGACAGCCTCCCTTGCACAGGGA
>CALJDB010000357.1 GCA_938023775.1 uncultured Clostridia bacterium | reverse complement strand
CAAGATGTCGAAGTAATCGGCCGGAGCCCGGCGTGCAGCGCGCCGCGGACTCGCAAAGCATTTTTTAACGCCCTGCCGCCGGCAGGGCGTTTTTTTCTTTAAAACAGCAGCAGGCCCAATCCGTATGACAGCGCGTTTGCCGCGAGCGTCAGGGCGAAAAGCCGCAGCCCCGGGGCAAAGGCGGCGGCATACACCGCGTATTCCGCGGCGACGACCGCGGCCTCCAGCGGCCAGATCCATGCGCCGACACCGCCGGGAAACGCGAGCGCCGCGATGAGATTGAGCAGCAGATTTGAGGCGATATTCGCGCAGGCAACCACGGTGAGCTGCCAGGCGCGGCGATAACCGAGCAGCGCGAAAAGCGCCGTCTCCACCGCCGCCGTAAAAGCGCAGGCGAGAAAGATCATCCGGCGCTCCCCCCTGCCCTTTTGATCGCGCGCACGGAATAGAGCACCGCGAAGAGCCCGAAGAGAAAGCTCGCGAGCACGCACGCCCAGAGCGCCGGTCCCGTCAGGCGCAGGAGCAGCCCCGCGATCGTGCCGGGCCAGAGCGCCGAGGCAGCGAGCCCGAAGGCGAAGCCCGGCTGGTCCGGCATGGCGCGGTAGAGCAGCCAGAGCGTTACCGGCATGGTGAGGTTCAGCAGAAGCTGCCCGATCAGACTCGGCGCGGGATAAGCGGCGAAAAACGCGATGCAGACCGCGGCGAGCGGGATGGAGAGCCACGCCGTCCGCCGTGCGCCCAGCCGGTCGCAGACGAAGCCGCCCGCCGCCTTTCCCGCTGCGATGAAGGCGGTCATCAGCCACGCGGCGCCCGCGCCGCTTTTCCATGGAAAGCGCACCGCCGCGCCGCCGACGGCGCGGACCGCGACCGCCGCGGTCAGCAGCAGCACTGCGGCAAGCGGCAGCTCCGTCAGCCCATGCTCGGCGGCGTGGTCATATTCCAGCGTCCGGGGCGTCCGCGCAGCGAGCCAAGGCACCAGCACGGCGGCGAGCGCGAGCAGCGCGGCGAGCACCCAGCCAAAGCGCGAGGCGGTCATACCCAGCGTTACGCCGAGCGCCCCCGGCGCGACGAACACGCCGAGCTGCCAGGCCCGCCCGCGGCTTTCCCGCAGCGTCATGACGCCGCCGGCGACGTGGAACAGGCTGTTGCCGGCGCCGACCATCACGACCCGCGCGAAAAACGGCAGCGGCATCGCAAAGCCCAGCGCCGTCAGAACCATCGCCGCGCTATTCCACGCCGTCTCGTGCCGCACACGGTCGAGCAGCAGCCCCGCGAGGCACTGGGTGCCGAAGGCGAGGCAGTTATAGACCACGACCGCCGCGGTGAGCGCCGCGCCCTCTGCACCCGCGGAGAGCAGCGTCGTCACGCAGAGCGCGTCCACGAGGAAATGTGCGGCGGAATTGACGATGAGCAGCATAGTCCGTCCTCCCGAAATTTATTCAAAATAAGTATATCATATAGACGGAATTTATGGTAGAATGTTTCCTGATAATATTTTTTTAATGGAGATAAACGAATGATCACAGTTGAAAACGTAACGCTTCAGTTCGGCGGGCAGGTCCTGTTTTCGCAGGCGGACCTGCAATTCACCCGCGGCAACTGCTACGGCATCATCGGCGCGAACGGCGCGGGCAAGTCGACGCTGCTGCGCGTCATCTCCGGCGAGCTGGAGCCGACGAAGGGCGCGGTCCACGTGGACCCCAAGGCGCGCATGTCCGTGCTGAAGCAGAACCAGACCATGTACGACGACTACACCGTCCTCGAAACGGTCATCATGGGAAACCTGAAGCTCTATAACATCGGCAAGGAGAAGGATGCCATCTATGAGAAGGAGGACTTTTCCGACGAAGACGGTCTGCGCGCGGCGGAGCTGGAGGAGCAGTTCGCCGAGCTCGGCGGCTGGGAGGCGGAGAGCGACGCGGCGAAGCTGCTTCAGGGTCTCGGCATCCCCGTGGAGTTCCACGAGACCCAGATGCGCGCGATGGACCCGCGCCAGAAGGTGAAGGTCCTGCTCGCGCAGGCACTCTTCGGCGCGCCGGACATCATTTTGCTTGACGAGCCGACGAACAACCTCGACCTCGCCTCTGTCGTGTGGCTGGAGGACTTCCTCATGGACTATGACGGCACCGTTCTGGTCGTCAGCCATGACCGCTATTTCATTGATCGGATTGCAACGCAGATCGTAGAAATCGACAACAAAAAGGCAAGAATAATTCTTGCGGTTATTATTGCGGTGAGCCTTGTCATAAGCACGGTTTATATGTTTTCAAAACAGGGCTTTCACGAGGACGAGCTTCTGACCTATAACCTTGCAAATTCCTCAAAACAGCTTAATGTTGACGGAGGTTGGAACAGTCCCGAGGATTTCAACGAGTATCTTGCCGTGTCGCCCGATGACAGATTCGACTATGCTCAGGTATATGAAAATCAGATTATAGATGCGTCGCATCCGCCTCTCTATTACGCACTTGTTCACACGGTCTGTTCGTTCTTTCCGGGCGTGTTCTCAAAATGGCTTGCCTATTCAATAAATGTGCTTGCCATGGCAGGCATTTTGATTATGCTTTATAAAATCGGACGGAAAATCACGGGCAACAATCTTTACGCCTTGATTGGTGTGGGGGCATATGCTCTGAGTATTGCGTGTATTACCACGACAATTTATCTCAGAATGTACGCAACGCTTACCTTCTGGGTGCTTGCGTTCGTTTATATGAGCATAAAGCTCTATGAAAAAAAGAACACCGTCGGCATAAAGGACTGCATTCTGCTTGCAGCTACAGTGCTTTGCGGTGTGCTTACCCAGTATTATTTCATCCTCTTTGCAGGACTTACGGGACTTGTTTTCCTTGTGCTCAAAATCAAGGAAAAGTGCGGTAAAGACCTTATTAAGTACATTATTGCGGCTGTTGTGGGGGCAGGACTTGCACTCTGCATTTATCCGTACATAATCTCGAATGTACTCGGCGGCAACCGTGGACTCAGTTCGCTTGATATGTCGGCGCTTGATATGATTACGGTTGTGACCTATGTTTTCTACAAGCTTTGCACCTATGTTCAGATTCTTGCAAAGGATATGTTCATCAATCAGGTTTGGTTGCTCGGACTTTGTACAGCCGCAGTTATCG
>CALJDB010000356.1 GCA_938023775.1 uncultured Clostridia bacterium | reverse complement strand
CATGTTCACCATGACGCTGCTGGTGGACACCGCCGGCGCGGCGGCGTCGTTTGAGGACATCCGCGCCGCTCTCTCCGACCACGGCGCGCGCGAGGGGCTCAGCATCCGCATCCAGCGGGAGGACACCTTCACCGCGATGCACCGCATCTGAGGGGAGGGGACGGTTTCCATGCTCAACCAGTCCGACATCCTCCAGACGCTGGACATGATCGACCACCAGCATCTGGATATCCGCACCGTCACGATGGGCATCTCCCTGCGCGACTGCGCCCACCCGGACATCGGCGAGTGCGCGCGCCGCGTCTATGACAAGATCTGCCGCCGCGCCGAACGCCTCGTTGCGACCGGCGAGGCGATCGAGAGCGAATACGGCATCCCCATCGTCAATAAGCGCATCTCCGTCACGCCCATCGCCATGGTTGCCGAAAGCTGTGAAAGCGACGACTATGCGCGCCTCGCCCGCGCGCTGGACGCCGCGGCGCGGGAGTGCGGCGTGAACTTCATCGGGGGCTACAGCGCCCTCGTCCACAAGGGCTGCACCGTCGGCGACGAGCGGCTCATCGCCTCCATCCCGGAGGCGCTCGCAACGACGGAGCTCGTCTGCTCCAGCGTCAACGTCGCCACGACGAAGGCGGGCATCAATATGGACGCCGTGGCGCGCATGGGGCGCATCATCAAGGAGACCGCCGCGCGCACCGCGGACCGGGACGGCCTCGGCTGCGCCAAGCTCGTCGTGTTCGCGAACGCGGTGGAGGACAACCCCTTTATGGCGGGCGCGTTCCACGGCGTCGGCGAGCCGGAGTGCGTCATCAACGTCGGCGTCTCCGGTCCCGGCGTCGTCCACGCGGCGCTGAAGGCGGTCCCCGGCGAGAGCTTCGACGTTGTGGCGGAGACGATCAAGAAGACCGCCTTCCGCATCACACGCATGGGTCAGCTCGTGGCGCAGGAGGCGAGCGCGCGGCTCGGCGTGCCCTTCGGCGTCGTGGACCTCTCCCTCGCGCCGACCCCCGCGGTGGGGGACAGCGTGGCGCGCATTCTGGAGGAGATGGGGATCGAGGTCTGCGGCACTCACGGAACGACGGCGGCGCTCGCGCTGCTCAACGACGCGGTGAAAAAGGGCGGCGTGATGGCGTCGGGCCACGTCGGAGGGCTCTCCGGCGCGTTCATCCCCGTCAGCGAGGACGAGGGCATGATCGCCGCCGCCGAGCGCGGCACGCTCTCGCTCGAAAAGCTGGAGGCGATGACGACAGTCTGCTCCGTCGGGCTCGACATGATCGCCGTCCCCGGCGATACGAGCGCGGAGACGATCTCCGCCATCATCGCGGACGAGGCGGCGATCGGCGTCGCGAACAGCAAGACCACCGCCGTGCGCCTCATCCCCGCGCCGGGCAAGCGCGTCGGCGACCGTGTGGAGTTCGGCGGACTGCTCGGCAGCGCCCCGGTCATGCCCGTCCACAGCGAGTCCCCCGCCGCCTTCATAGCCCGCGGCGGAAGGATCCCCGCCCCGCTGCAAAGCCTGAGGAATTGACGTAAGGGGCGACACGCTTTCCCCCAAAAAACGAACAAAACTGTAAGAACTCACCCGGGAAATGTAAGCCGCTGCTATGGCTTGCGTTTCCCGGTTTTGGTAAACTCAATGGTAGACCAAGGAAAAGGAGCAAATGCTTTTATGAGTTCTATTTTGACTGTTGAAAATCTGAAGAAGGTCTATTCCAGCCGACTCGGCGGGGAGAAGGTGGAGGCGCTGCGGAGCGTCAGCTTTGCCGTGGAGCAGGGCGAGTATGTCGCCATCATGGGCGAGAGCGGCAGCGGCAAGACCACGCTTCTCAACATCCTCGCCGCGCTCGATAAGCCAACGGCGGGCAGCGTGCGGCTCGACGGGCGGGACATCTCCGCGATGCGCGAGGGCGACGTCGCCGCCTTCCGGCGGCAAAATCTCGGCTTCGTGTTTCAGGAGTTCAACCTGCTGGACACCTTTACGATCGAGGACAACATCTATCTGCCGCTCGTGCTCTCCGGGCGGAGCTACCGCGAGATGCACGACCGGCTCATCCCGCTCTCGCGGGAGCTCGGCATCGCGGAGCTGCTGAAAAAATATCCCTACGAGGTCTCCGGCGGTCAGAAGCAGCGCGCCGCGGTCGCCCGCGCGCTCATCACGGAGCCGCGGCTGCTGCTCGCCGACGAGCCGACCGGTGCGCTCGACTCCCGCGCCTCGGACGAGCTGCTGCGGCTTTTCGCCCGCATCAACGCGCGGGGTCAGACCGTTCTGATGGTGACCCACTCCGTCCGCGCGGCGAGCACCGCCGGGCGCGTGCTCTTCATCCGCGACGGCGAGGTCTTCCACCAGCTCTACCGCGGCGGCGACACGGACGAGCAGCTTTATCAGAAGATCTCCGACACGCTGACACTCCTTGCGACGGGCGGTGATCGCGGATGAAAAACCTCGGCTTTTACCCCCGCCTCGCCTTCGACGGCATCCGCAAAAATTCCCGCATGTACGTCCCCTATCTGCTCACCTGCGTTCTGATGGTGTGCATGCACTATATCCTGCTCGCGCTCTCCGCCGAGGTCCAGCTGCGCCAGATACGCGGCGCGGGCTCGCTCGGCATCATTCTCTCGCTCGGCGCGGGGGTGGTGCTCGTGTTCTCACTGCTGTTTCTGTTTTATACGAACGCCTTCCTGCTCCGCCGCCGCAAGCGGGAGTTCGGGCTTTACAGCGTGCTCGGCTGCGGCAAGCGCGATTTAGCGCGTATTATCACATGGGAGAGCCTCATCTCCGGCGCGATGGCGCTCGCCGCGGGGCTTTTGCTCGGCGTTGTGCTGAGCCTTCTCGCGGAGCTGGGGCTGACGCGGCTGCTTGGCATGGGGGCGGAATTTACGCTGCGCGTGGACCTCTACGCCCTGCGCGAGACGGTGTGGCGCTATGTCGTCATTTTCGCGATGATCTGGCTCTCCGCCGTCGTGCGCGTGGAGCGCGCGAGCGCCGTGAGCCTGCTGAAAAGCGAAAGCGCCGGCGAAAAGCCGCCGCGCGCGAACTGGGTCGCCGCCGTGCTCGGCATTGCCGTCCTCGCTGCGGCTTATTACCTCGCCGTCAGCATCGAGAGCCCGCTGGACGCGATCATATGGTTTTTCGTCGCGGTCATTCTCGTCATCGTCGGCACCTATCTGCTGATGATCTCCGGCTCCGTGGCGCTCTGCCGCGCCCTGCAGCGCAATAAGCGCTATTATTACCGCCCGAACCATTTCATCTCCGTCTCGTCCATGGCTTACCGCATGCGGCGCAACGGCGCGGGGCTCGCCAGCATCTGCATCATCGCCACGATGGTGCTCGTCATGATCTCCTCCACCTCCTGCCTCTATTTCGGCGCGGAGGACTCCCTGCGCACGCGCTACCCGCGCGAGGAAAACCTCGCCGTCTACTTCGACGACGAGGCGGACATGGTCCCGACGGCGGACATCTTCCGCCGCGCCGCGGCGGAGACCGCGGTGCAGAGCGGCGCGGAGATGCAGAACGTGCAGGACGTGCGCTTCGCCAACATCACCGGGCGGCTTTCCGGCGACACGCTCGCCTGCGACGCCGCGGCGGTGGACGGCGGCTTCAGCTACGGCGATCTGCGCGACGTCTACTTCGTCCCGCAGTCGGACTATAACGCCCTCACGGGCGAGAGCATCTCCCTCGCCCCCGGCGAGACCGCGCTGCGCACGGACCGCTGCACCTATTCCGGCGATACGCTGCGCTTTGCCGAGAGCGGGCTCAGTCTCCGCGTTGCGGACAGCCGGAGCGCGAGCATCTCGCTCTGCATAACGGACGTGCAGGTCGTGGCGGCGATCATCGCCGTCGTGCCGGACCTTGCCGACATCGCCGCCGCCTTTGAAGGCAGCAGCCCGGCGCTGAGCCTGCGCTGGACTTACGGCTTCGACACCGGACTGCCCGACGCGCGCCAGAGCACGCTCTCCGCCGCGGTCGAGTCGCGCCTTGCCCAGTATTGCGAAGCCGACGGCGTCCAATACATCTACTTCCGCATGGACGCCCGCGCCGACGGCAGCGACGACTTCTTCGGCAGCTATGGCGGCATGTTCTTCCTCGGCATCGTGCTGAGCCTCGTGTTCTGCCTCGCCGCGGTGCTCATCATCTATTATAAGCAGCTCTCCGAGGGCTACGAGGACCGGGCGCGCTTTTCCATCATGCGCCGCGTCGGCATGACGCGGCGCGAGATCCGCCGCAGCGTCAATTCCCAGCTGCTGACCGTGTTCTACCTCCCGCTTATTTTCGCCGCGGTCCACCTCGCCTTCGCCTTCCCGATGATCCGCCGGCTGCTCCTGCTCTTCTCGCTCACAAACGTTGGGCTCTTCGCCGCCGCCACCGGCATCTCCTTCGCCGTCTTCGCCCTGCTCTACGCGCTCGTGTATCGGAGGACAAGCAGCGCATACTACGCAATCGTAAGCGGCGGGGAGGAGTAAAGCAACGCATCACCGCAGCAAAAACCCCGCCGCCCGGCTCAGGGGCGGCGGGGTTTTTGCTGCGGTCTTTTCACTGCGTTATCTCCGGATAGTGGCAGGTGTCGTCCGGGGAATAGTGGCGGCAGAGGTCGCAGGTGGGGATCTCTTCGGGGATGGCGCGCTCGCCGGGGACGTAGTTGGGGCAGAGGTCCTCCGGGTCGATGCTGGGGTAAGTCTTCGGTTCCATGGTCCTTCTTTTCCTTTGCATTTATTTTAATGTATGCTTCTCAGCCCTTGTCCGGCAGGCGCTCGTCGCCGAGGAAGAAGACCGCGACCGTGCCGGGGCCGCAGTGGGAGGCGATGATGGTGCCGATCTCGCAGATGCGGATCTCCGGGATGTTCGGAAAGCGCGCGGCGACGGCGGCTTTGGTGATCTCCGCGTCCTCAAGGCAGTTGGAGTGGCAGATGAAGCACTTTCCGGCGTAAGCCTCGCCGCCCTCGGCGTGCTGCGCCATAGTGTCCACCGTGCGCTTGACGGCGGCTTTCTTGCCGCGCACCTTGTCGTAAGCGATGATGCGCCCGGCGTTGTCGAGCCGCATGATGGGGCAGATGTTCAGGATGGTCGCGATCGTCGCGGCGGCGCCGGACATGCGGCCGGAGCGGCGGTACATGTCGAGCCGCGTGGAATAAAACTGATGGTGGACGCGGTTGCAGTGCGCCGTCACCCAGTCGGCGGTCTCCTCAAGCGTCTTGCCCGCGTCGCGCATGTCGGCGGCGTAATCGACGAGCAGCCCGTAGCCGGAGGAGGAGCAGAGCGAGTCGATGATGACGAGCTTGCGGTCCGGGTAGCGCTCGCGCAGGGTCTCCGCCGCGAGGCGGGCGTTGTTGACCGAGGCGGTCATGCCGGAGCCGAAGTTGATGTGCAGCACGTCACCGCGCTCCAGCAGCGGGGCGAAAAACTCCTCGTACTGAAACTCGTTGAGCTGGGTCGTCGTGGGCATTGCGCCCTCGTCGATGCGGCGGTAAAAATTCGGCAGCGCCTCCGGGTCGCGGCCCATGTCGTCAATGTAGGTCTCCTCGCCTATCATGTAGGAGTAAAACAGCACCGGGATGCCGCGCTGCTCCAGATAGGAGTAAGGCAGGTCTACGGTGGATTCGCAGGAGAGAATGAACTTGCGTTCCA
>CALJDB010000355.1 GCA_938023775.1 uncultured Clostridia bacterium | reverse complement strand
GGGCATCCTGCCCGACCCGCCCGCGAAGGTCCTGAACGGCCAGATCGTCCTGGATGGACAGGATCTGCTGAAGCTGACGGAAAAGGAGATGCGCGGCATCCGCGGCAAGAAGATATCCATGATCTTCCAGGACCCCATGACCGCTCTGAACCCGCTGATGACCGTGGGCGACCAGATCGCCGAGGTGGTGTCCCTGCATGAGCATTGCAGCAAGAAGGAATCCATGAACAAGGCCATGCAGATGCTGGAAATGGTGGGCATCCCCGCCGAGCGCTATGTGGAGTATCCCCATCAGTTCTCCGGCGGCATGAAGCAGCGCGTCGTGATAGCGATGGCGCTTTCCTGCGATCCGGACCTTCTGATCGCGGACGAGCCGACGAGTGCGCTCGACGTGACCATTCAGGCGCAGGTGCTAGAGACCATCGCCGCGCTCCAGAAGCAAAAGCGCACCGCGATGATCCTCATTACCCATGACCTCGCCGTCGTCGCGGAAAACTGCCAGAACGTCGCCATCGTCTATGCCGGCGAAATCGTGGAATACGGCAGCATCGCGCAGGTCTATTCCCGCCCGATGCACCCTTACACGGAGGGACTTTTCGCCTCCATTCCGGATACCTCCACCAAGGTGGAGCGGCTGCGGCCGATCTTCGGTGCGCCGCCGGACCCGACCGCGCTGCCCGCCGGCTGCAAATTCCGAGAGCGCTGCCCTTACGCGCAGGAAGCCTGCCGCGAGGCGGTGCCGACCGTGACGCTGCCGGACGGTCACCGGTTCAAGTGCATCCGAAGGGAGGCGTGAAGAGATGGAAAAACTGCTTGAAGTACAGCATCTGAAAAAATACTTCCCAGTCTCCGGGGGCACGCTCCACGCTGTGGATGACGTAACGCTCTCCATCGCGGAGGGCGAGACGCTCGGCGTCGTGGGCGAGAGCGGCTGCGGAAAGAGCACCTTTGCGCGCACACTCATCCACCTTCTGGAGAGCACGGACGGAAAAATTTTCTTCGAGGGCAGGGATGTGACGCATCTGAACGCCGCCGGGCTGCGCGCGCTGCGTCATGAGATGCAGATTATCTTTCAGGACCCCAATTCCTCGCTGAACCCGCGCAAAAACGTCGAGGACACGATCTTAGAGCCGCTGAAGCTTGCCAACAAGCGCGCGAGCCGCGCGGAGCTGAACGAAAAGATCGAGGAGCTGATGGCAAGAGTCGGCATCGACCGCCGCATGCGCCGCGCCTATCCCCACGAGCTCGACGGCGGCCGCCGCCAGCGCGTCGGGATCGCCCGCGCCCTCGCAATGGGACCGAAATTCATCGCCTGCGACGAGCCAGTCAGCGCGCTGGATGTTTCCATTCAGGCGCAGATCCTGAATCTGCTTCAGGATCTTCAGGCGGAGCAGGGGCTCACGTATCTGTTCGTAACGCACGATATGTCCGTCGTCCACCATCTGGCGGACAACATCTGCGTGATGTATCTTGGACAGGTCGTGGAGCTCAGCCCGACGCATGATATCTTTGAAAAGCCGCTGCACCCCTATACCAAGGCGCTGCTCAGCGCGGTCCCGTCCGTGGACTATCAGCGAAAGCGCCAGCGCATCATCACCCGCGGCGAGCTTGTCTCGCCGATCGACCCTAAGCCGGGGTGCCGGTTTGCGGCGCGGTGCCTTTATGCCTGCGAGCGCTGCAATGCGCCGCAGGAGCTGCGCGAGATCGCGTCGGGGCGCTTTGTCGCTTGCTGCCGCGCGGAGGAGATCAACGAATGAACGGAACGGCCTTTTTTCGCTCCCTCTACAAGGGCTACGCTTGGAAGGAGACGCCGGGCGGCAACCGCTTCGTCTACACCGGCGACATCCGGGTGCTGGACGCACCGCCGCGCCGGGCGCGCGCCATGAAGTGGGCGCAGCTCACCCTCGCGCTCGCGGCGGTCGGGATGTTCGCGCTCGGTGCGCTCCGGAGCGTTCCGCAGCCGTACCGCCTGCTGGAGCTGCCGAGCTTTCTGCTGGCCATTCTGACGGTCTTCCGTCTTTTCGCGGCGGCGATCCGCTGCATCGCCCCGGCGGAGATGACGGCGTGGGATTATCAGTACGGCGTTACGCGGCTGCGCCTCTGCGCCTTCTGGTCCGCGGTGTGCAGCGCGCTGCTGCTCGCGATCGGGGCGGCGATGCTCCTGCGCGGCGATTGGGGCCGCAGTGCCCTGCCCGGTGTGCTGCTGCATATTCCGGAGTGCGCCGCCGCGCTCGCCGCATGGGTGCTGGAAAAGCGCGCGCATTACACGCTGCGTCCCGGAGAAAAACAGGAGGAGGATGACGAGCATGCCTGACCTTTCCCGCTTTGCGGAAAATTACGCTTATCACTACACCGCGGACCACTTCGGTCCGCTGCCGCCGGAGATTCTGGGCGGGACGAAGACCGCGCCGGTTCTGGCGGAGACGGGGGCGTTCTTGCAGCCGAACGGCGACGTGCGCTTCCGGCTTTATTACCCCGGAGTGTCGGAGGTGCGGCTGGAGATCGGGCGCTCTCCGCGCCCGGCGGAGCTGCGTCTGGAGCGGACGGCGGACGGCTTTTTCGAGGGCGTCTACCCCTTCCCGGACGATCCGAGCTACCGCGGCAGACGCGAGATGGACATTTTCGCCGACGGCATCCGCGTGCTCGACCCGCGCATCCCGACCATCCCCGGCGACCGGATGAAAAACTGCATCGACATCCCGGACCCGGACTGGGACGACTATCTGCTGAAGGACGTGCCCCATGGCACGGTGTCCTATGAGCTCTACCGCTCCGAAGTCTACGGGGAGACCCGCCGCTGCATGGTATACACCCCGGCGGAATACCGCGCCCACCCGGAAAAGCGCTACGGCGTCGTTTACCTCCACCACGGCGGCTACGGCAACGAGGCACAGTGGTTTTTCGCAGGCAAGGCGCCGCTCATTCTCGACAACCTCTTCGCCGAGGGCAGGGCGGAGCCTTTCCTCGTCGTGGCGAACAACAATTCCCCGCGCTTCACCGCCGACCCGACGCAGCGCACGGAGGAATACCGCCGCGGAATGGAGGATTTCTGCCAGTGCCTGCTGCGCGACTGCATCCCCTTCATCGAGCGGGAATACCGCGTCGTGCCCGATAAATGGCACCGCTGCACGGCGGGGCTTTCCTACGGCTGCATGGTGACGAGCTACACCGGCTTCGGCCATCCGGAGGTCTTCGGCAATCTCGGACTCATCAGCGGCGGACTGCGCTGCAAGGACTTCGCGCCCGCGCTCGCCGACAACCACCACATCGACTGGCTGTGCGGCGGGAGCGCGCGCGCCGCGGAGGAATACCGCCTCATTTACCGCTCCCACGGCACCGTGGAGTACCACGACTCCGGCGATCATGTGGAGGACGAGGCGTTCCTGCGCGAAAACGGGATCCTGGACCTGCCGAATCTTGTGCGCGAGTGGTTCCCCGGCGGACTGCACCAGTGGGACACCTTCGGCAAGGGGCTCGCGGGGCTCGCCTGCCATCTTTTCCGATAAGGAGGAGACCGAATATGCTTTATCTTTTCGTGAGCTGCTGGACCCACGGCGCGGGGCGCGGCGGCATCGCCCAGTATGCGGCGGACCCGGAGACCGGTGCGCTGGAGCTCCTGCGCGTCATCGACGGGGAGACGGACTTCGGCACTGTTTTTCTCGACCGGGAGCGTAGTATCCTCTACGCGCTGAACGAGACCGCGGCGCTGCCGCCGCATAAGTCCGCCGGCGGCGGGCGGATCTTCAGCTATCGCCTCGACCCGGAGACCGGCGCGGCGGAAAAGCTCGGCGAAACGCCGACATGGTGCCCGAACCCGTCCTATCTCGGACTGGACCCGGCGCGGCGCTTTGCGGTCGTCTCCAATCATTCCGGCCGCGCCGCGGCGACGAAGCTCGTGCGCGACGGGGACGGCTTCCGTCCTGAGATCGTGACGGACGATGCGGTCGTGGAGCTTTTCGCCCTGAATGCCGACGGCAGCGTCGGCGCGCTGCTGGACGCCGACTGGCACACCGGTCATGGACCGGGCGCGCGGCAGGACGGACCGCACCCCCACTGCGCGGTAGCATCTCCGGATGGGCGGCTCTTCGCCGTCTGCGACAAGGGCAACGACGGCGTTTATCTCTACACGCCCGACGGACGGAGCCTCGGCACGCCGCGCGTGACGCAGGCTGCCCCCGGCAGCATGCCGCGCTACGCCTGCTTCCACCCGGAAAAGCCGTTTTTCTATCACAACAACGAGGGCTCCGCGGTCGTCTGCGCTTACCGCTATGACGCAGACGGCGCGCTCACACCCATCGGGGAGTTTCCCGCGCTGTCAGAGGCGTCCGGCGAAAAGCGCGAGCAGCAGGACCTCCTGATGCACCCGTCCGGGCGCGTGGTCTATGACCTCGTGAACGGCGCGGACTGCGTGAGCGTCTTCGCCGTGGACGGCGGGACCGGGGCGCTGCGGCTCGTGCAGTGCTGTCCGGTCGGCTTCGCCTGGCCCCGCGGCATTGCGCTCTCGCCGGACGGCCGTTTCGCCGCGGTCGCCTGTCTGCGCGGCGGAAAGCTCGTGATCTTCTCCGTGGAACCGGACGGCACGCTGTGCCCGACCGGGCTGGAATACGACCGCCCGGACGCCGCCGCGCCGCTTTACTGGCAAACCTGACCTTCTTCATTTTTTCTCTCCAATCCCATACATCCCAAGCGCGAAGCGCCCCGGTCCAAGCATAGACCGGGGCGCTTTGTTATTTGATATACTCACGGCGGACAGCGGGGACGTAGCAGGCGATGCAGGTTTTTAGATCGGGGGCTTGGTTGGGGTTTTGGCTGGCGATGGGGAGATAGAAGCGGTAGAATGGGACGAGCAGGGCGTCGGTGTGTCCGCTGCGGTAGACGAGCTCGACCCGGACAGCGGCATCCGCACCGGGAAGGCCGGTGTTCAAGTAATAATCCGTCTGATAGTCCCCCGCGTCGAGGCGCGCCGCCGCCTCCGCGACGCTGATGATCGGATAGTCGCCGATCATTTCCGCCGTGCGCAGGGAGCCGTCAAGCCCGATCCCCAGCAGCGCGCCGTCCACGACTTCAAGCACGGCGCTGCGGAGATTGTAGCTCACGATCCGGTCCGCCGCGCTTCCCGCGGCGTCATAGACCTCGTAATGGACCCGTGCTTCGCCGGAATAGCTGCGCTCCGTCCGGGTGGCGGCACGGGGCGAGGCGAAGCCGAGGAACGCGCCGTAGCGCGCGGCGAAGTATTCGGCGATCGCCGCGTCGTCGGCGCAGTCGGCGGGAACGGGGTCGCCGCCGTCGGGCAGCACATAGAGCAAGTCGCCGTCGGCGTTGACACGGAGCTCGCCGCCGCCCGCCGCGGCGCGGAGTCCGGCGATGCCCGTCTCCGGCAGGTCGCCGCCGCCAATCCCGGCGGAAACGCTCTTGACCTCGCCGAGCTCCAGACCAAGCGCCGCCGCAGCCTCGTCCAGCAGCGCGCGCATCTCCGTCTCGTCGAGACCGGTCGGCCAGCCGCGGGGGTGATAGGCGAGATTCCGGTAAACGGGCAGGGCGGACGGGGCGCTGTCCGCCGTCCACGGATTGCCGTTTTCCAGCTCCGCGGCGTCATAATAGAGATAGCTCTCGTAGCCCATCCCGGCGTTTTCAAGCGGCGGGATCTCAATTTTTTCCAGTCTTGGTCTCGCAAGCAGCAGCGCGCCCGCCGCGGCGCAGAGGCATGCCGCCGCAGCCGCCGCCCGGCGGAGCCACGGCTTCCCGCGGCGCACCGGCGCGCGCTCCGCCTCCGCGAGATAGGCAGGGTCGATGAGCGCCATTTTGTCCAAAAGTTCGCTTCCTCTCATAGCTCATAGCCCTCCTGTTCGAGTACCATCCGCAGCCGCGCGCGGCAGCGGTGGAGCGTGGTCTTGACCTTGCTTTCCGAGACCGCAAGGCGCTTTGCAATGTCCACAATGGAGTCGCAGTACCAGTAGCGCCGGACGAAAATGCGGCGCTTTTCCTCGCCGAGCGCGGCGAGGAAGGCGTTCAGCGTCTCCGCAAGCTCGCGCTCCCCGGCGCGGCAGGGCGTGTCGTCCGGCGCGGGGATGCACTGCTCCAGCTCCGCGCTGAGCTCACAAAGCTGCGCGCTGCGCTTTAAGCGGGCGCCGGCGCGGCAGCGGTCGAGCGCGAGGTGGCGCGTGATGCGGGCGAGGAAGGCGTAGAGATAGCTGCGCGGCTCGTGCGGTGGGATGGCGTTCCACGCCGACCAGTAGGCGTCGTTTTCGCACTCCTCGGCGGTCCCGCGGTCGCCCGCAATGCCGAACGCCAGCGCCCGCAGCCGCGCGCCGTATTTCGCTGCGCTCTGTTCGATCGCCGCCTCATCGCGGAGAAGGAAAAGGTCTACGATCTGTCCGTCGTCCATACTGCGGGGGCTCCTTTCTTTTTTGCGCTTCTACTC
>CALJDB010000354.1 GCA_938023775.1 uncultured Clostridia bacterium | reverse complement strand
CGATACGTGCGTGCCGAAAAATTCTCTGCGCGGAGGGAACGTGCGCCCCAAAGGGGCGTGCGCTGAGTGGAGCGTTTCCTTTTCGACCGGGAGCCCAGCGTAGCGGGTCCCGGGCGAGTTTCAGAACAAGCCAACTATCCGTCCGTCGTCCGTAACGTCGATCTTTTCCGCCGCCGGGACCTTGGGCAGACCCGGCATGGTCATGATGTCGCCGGTCAGGGCGACGAGGAAGCCCGCGCCGGCGGAGACCTTGATACTCTTGACCGTCACGGTAAAGCCCTCCGGCGCGCCGAGGAGCGCCGGATCGTCGGAGAAGCTGTACTGCGTCTTGGCGACACAGACGGGCAGCGCGCCGAAGCCCAGCTCCGTGAGCCGCGCGATCTGTTTTTTCGCCGCGGGCGTGATCGAAACGCCGTCGCCGCCGTAGACGCGCCGCACGATCGCCGTGAGCTTTTCCTCGATGCCGCCGTCCAGCTCGTATGCAAAGCGGAAGTCGCCGGTTTCTTCTTCGCAAAGGCGCACGACCTCGCGTGCAAGAGCTTCCCCGCCCACGCCGCCGTCCGCCCACACGGTGGAGAGCACGGCGTTCACGCCGAGGGCGCAGCAGCGGTCGATGATGCAGCCGATTTCCGCGTCCGTGTCCGTCGGGAAGCGGTTGACCGCCACGACGCAGGGCAGACCGTAGACATTTCTGATGTTTCCGACATGGCGCAGGAGGTTCGGGATGCCGCGCTCGAGCGCCGCGAGGTCCTCCGTGCCGAGGCTCTTTTTGTCGAGCCCGCCATGCATCTTGAGGGCGCGCACCGTGGCGACCACGACGACGGCTGAGGGCGTGAGCCCCGCCATCCGGCACTTGATGTCAAGGAACTTCTCCGCGCCGAGGTCCGCGCCGAAGCCCGCCTCCGTGACGGCGTAGTCACCCATACGGAGCGCCATGCGCGTCGCCATCACGCTGTTGCAGCCGTGGGCGATGTTCGCAAAGGGACCGCCATGGACAAACGCGGGAGTGCCCTCAAGCGTCTGGACCAGATTCGGCTTCAGCGCGTCGCGCAGCAGCGCGGTCATCGCGCCGACGGCGCGGAGGTCTGCCGCGGTGACGGGCTCGTCGTCATAGGTGTAAGCCACAACGATCCTGCCGAGGCGCTCCTTCAGATCCGCGACGGAGCTCGCGAGGCAGAACACCGCCATAATCTCGCTCGCGACGGTGATGTCGAAGCCGTCCTCGCGCGGGGTGCCGTTGGCTTTTCCGCCGAGACCGTCCACGATAAAGCGGAGCTGGCGGTCGTTCATATCGACACAGCGCTTCCACGTGATGCGCCGCGGGTCGATACGGAGGGCGTTGCCCTGCTGGATATGGTTATCGAGCATGGCGGCGAGCAGGTTGTTCGCCGCGCCGATGGCGTGGAAATCGCCGGTGAAGTGGAGGTTGATGTCCTCCATCGGAACGACCTGCGCATAGCCGCCGCCGGCGGCGCCGCCCTTGACGCCGAACACGGGACCGAGCGAGGGCTCGCGCAGGGCGACGACCGCGTCGCGTCCGATGCGGCGCAGCCCGTCGGCAAGTCCGATGGTCGTCGTGGTCTTGCCCTCCCCCGCGGGAGTGGGCGTGATGGCGGTCACGAGGACCAGCTTCCCCTCGCTCCGCTGCGTCTCCCGCAGCAGCGCCGGGTCGATCTTGGCTTTATAGCGCCCGTAGGGCTCCACAAATTTTTCGTCAACGTGTGCGCGGTCGGCGATCTGCATAATCGGCTGCATTTCGCACGCCTGCGCGATTTCGATGTCGCTTCTGTATGACATGTCGTCTCCTCCTGAAATAAATTTTTTGCTTACTTGAAATACCGCACAGCGGACGCAAACATCTTGATATTATAATCGCCCGGAACGTTTTTGTAAAGCCCCGATCCCACGCGCTCGGCGTGTCCCATCTTGCCGAAGACCCTGCCGTCCGGCGAGGTGATGCCCTCGACGGCGAAGGCGGAGCCGTTCGGGTTGAAGCGGATGTCCATGGACGCATGCCCGGCGTCATCGGCGTACTGCGTCGCAATCTGGCCGTTTTCCGCAAGGCGGCGGATGAGCGCTTCGTCGGCGAAGAATCTGCCCTCGCCGTGGGAAACGGGAACGGAATACACCTCGCCGACGCGCGTCTCGGCGAGCCACGGGGACTTATTTGACGCAATGCGCGTGCGCACGATGCGGGACTGGTGGCGTCCGATGAGGTTATGTGTCAGCGTCGGGCAGCTCTCGTCCGTATCGAGGATCCGTCCGTAAGGCACGAGCCCTAACTTGATAAGCGCCTGAAAGCCGTTGCAGATGCCGCACATAAGCCCGCCGCGCTCACCCAGCAGCGCCGTTACCGCCTCGCGCACCGCGCCGGAGCGGAAAAACGCCGTGATGAATTTTCCGCTGCCATCCGGCTCATCGCCGCCGGAGAAGCCGCCGGGGATGAAGATCGCCTGCGCATCCTGCACGCGCGCGGCAAAGCCTTCCACGCTGCGCTCGACGTCCGCGGCGCTGAGGTTGCGCACGATGAAAATCTCCGCCTCGCCGCCGGCGCGCTCGACCGCGCGGGCGCTGTCGTATTCGCAGTTCGTGCCCGGAAAGACCGGGATGAGGAAGCGCGGCTTCGCCGTGCGGATATGCGCCGGGGAAGCCTGCCGCGGTCCGGCATAGCCAAAGTCCTCGACCGCGCCGGAGTGCACCGGGGCGCAGCTCGGATAGACCGGCTCCAGCTTCGCCTCGGAAAGCGCCTCCAGCTCCGCGAGGGAGACCGTCTCCCCACCGAGCGTGAGCTCCGGCTCCGCCGTCACCTCGCCGAGCGTCAGCGCGCCGGGGACATGCTCCGTCACCTCCAGCACGAAGGCTCCGCAGCGGCGGGCAAAGAGCATCTGCATATCAAGCCCCGCCGAAAAGCGGAAGCCGAGCCCGTTGCCGAGACACATTTTAAGCACCGCGTCGGCGACGCCGCCCGCGCCGGGGGCGTAGCAGGCGACCGCCTTCCCGCTGCGGAGCAGCGCCGTCACGCGTGCAAAGAGCGCGATGAGGCTCTCCCCCGTCGGGAGCCCGTTTTTGTCCGTCTCCGCCGTGAGCAATATGGCGCTGTTGCCCGCGGACTTAAATTCCGGGCTCACGACCTCCCCCGTTTTAGCGTGCGTCACGGCGAAGGAGACGAGCGTCGGCGGAACGTCCAGCGACTCGAAGCTGCCGCTCATGGAGTCCTTTCCGCCGATGGCGGCGACGCCGAGCGCCATCTGCGCCTCGAACGCGCCGAGCAGCGCCGCAAGCGGCTGTCCCCAGCGCTCCGGCGACGCGCCGAGGCGGGGGAAATATTCCTGAAAGCTGAGGTAAACGTCTTCAAACGACGCCCCGGAGGCGATGAGACGGCAGACGGACTCCACCACCGCGCAGTAAGCGCCGTGGTAAGGACTCTCCGACGAGAGCGCGGGGTCGAAGCCCCAGCTCATCAGCGTGCAGTCGTCCGTTTCACCGCGTTCGAGCGAAATTTTCTGCGCCATCGCCTGAATCGGGGTGCGCTGCCGCGCGCCGCCGAAGGGCATCAGCACCGTGCCCGCGCCGATCGTCGAGTCAAAGCGCTCGGAAAGTCCGCGCCGCGTGCAGCATTGCAGGCTCCCGGCGAGTGTGCGGAGGTTTTCGGCAAAGCCGCCGCCTATGTGCTGCGGCTTCAGCGCCGCTGCCGCGGGCGCGGCGTCGGCGTGTTTTTCCGCGCCGTTCGTGTCCAGAAATTCGCGGGAAATATCCACGATCGTGCTGCCGTTCCAGCGCATACGAAGCCGCGGCTCCGCCGTCACACGCGCGACGGGCACCGCCTGAAGATTCTCCTCCGCCGCCAGCGCAAGGAACCGCGCCGCGTCCTCCGGCGCGACGACGACCGCCATGCGCTCCTGCGACTCGCTGATGGCGAGCTCCGTGCCGTCGAGTCCCTCATATTTTTTCGGCACCGCGTCGAGGTCGATGTCCAGCCCGTCGGCGAGCTCGCCGACGGCGACGGAGACGCCTCCCGCGCCGAAATCGTTGCAGCGCTTGATGAGGCGGCTTGCCGCCGGGTTCCGGAACAGGCGCTGGAGCTTGCGCTCCTCCGGGGCGTTGCCCTTCTGCACCTCCGCGCCGCAGCGCTCCACGGAGCGGCTGTCGTGGGCGCGGCTGGAGCCCGTCGCACCGCCGATGCCGTCGCGCCCCGTGCTGCCGCCGAGGAGGATGACCACATCCTCCGGAGCCGGGCGCTCGCGGCGCACGTTGGCGGCGGGAGCCGCGGCGATGACCGCGCCGATCTCCATACGCTTGGCGGCGTAGCCGGGGTGATATACTTCATCCACGAGCCCGGTGGCAAGCCCGATCTGGTTGCCGTAAGAGGAATAGCCCTCCGCCGCGCCGGTGCAGATCTTGCGCTGGGGAAGCTTGCCAGGCAGCGTTTCGTCCACGCGCTGAAGCGGGTCGGCAGCCCCCGTGAGGCGCATCGCGCCGTAAACATAGCCGCGTCCGGAGAGCGGGTCGCGGATCGCGCCGCCGATACAGGTCGCCGCGCCGCCGAAGGGCTCGATCTCCGTCGGGTGGTTATGGGTCTCGTTCTTGAAAAGCAGCAGCCACGGCTCGGCTTTTCCGTCCACCGTGACGTCCAGCTTCACGGTGCAGGCGTTGATCTCCTCGCTCTCGTCTATCTTCGGGAGCCGCCCCGCCGCCTTCAGTGCCTTTGCCGCAATGGTGCCGAGGTCCATCAGCGTGACGGGCTTCGTCCTGCCGAGCGCGGCGCGGGTATCGAGATAGCGTCGCCATGCGCGCTCCAGAATCGGGTCGGCAAAGCGCACGTCGTCGAGCACGGTGTTGAAGGTCGTGTGGCGGCAGTGGTCGGACCAATAGGTGTCGATCACGCGGATCTCCGTGATGGTCGGGTCGCGCCGCTCTTCGCGGAAATAGCGCTGGCAGAACGCGAGGTCGCCGCAGTCCATGGCGAGACCCCGCTCCGAGGCGAAGCGCTCCAGCCCCGTGCGGTCCAGCTCGCAGAAGCCCGCAAGCGTCTCCACGGAATCCGGGCGGTCATAATCGAGGGCAAGCGTCCCCGGCTTTTCCGGCGATGCCTCGCGGGAGTCAACCGGGTTGATGACATATTTCTTAATTTTGTCGATCTCGGCGTCCGTCAGCGCGCCGTAGAGCGCGTAGACCTTCGCGGAGCGCACGGTCGGGCGCTCGGTGCGGGAGATGAGCTGGATGCACTGGGCGGCGCTGTCCGCGCGCTGGTCGAACTGTCCGGGCAGATATTCCGCGGCGAACACCGCCGCCGCGCCGGTGAAGTCCGGCTGGGCGCAGACGTCGTCCACCTGCGGCTCGGAAAACACGCTGCGGCAGGCGGTCTTGAACAGCGCCTCGCCGAGTCCCTCGGCGTCGTAGCGGTTCAGGACGCGCACGCGCTCCAGACCGGAGACGCCGAGGAGCTCCCGCGCGTCGCGCAGAAGGCGCTCCGCTTCCGCGGCGAGCCCGGGCTTTTTTTCCACAAAAACTCTGTAAACCATTTTGTTTCACCCCTCCGCGGCGAGCGCCTTCGCGCCGATGTCGTGCCGGTAGTAAACATTTTCAAAGCTGATCCGCGCCGCCGCGCGGTAAGCACCGTCCACCGCCTCGCGGAGCGAGCGCGCCACGCAGGTGCAGCCAAGCACGCGGCCTCCGGCGGTATAGAGCGCGCCGTCCCGCTCCTTCGCACCCGCGACGAAGACCTCCGCGGGCAGATCGTCCGGGACAGCGATCGGAAAGCCCGTCTCATAGTGCTGCGGATAGCCCTCGGACGCGAGCACGACGCAGCAGGAGCAGCCCGCGCGCCAGCGCACCGGCGTTTTATCGAGCGTGCCGTCCGTAACGGCGCGCATCACGGTGAGCAGGTCGCTTTCGAGCAGCGGGAGCACCGCCTGCGTCTCCGGATCGCCGAAGCGGCAGTTATATTCGATGACCTTCGGTCCCCGCGGTGTCAGCATCAGCCCGAAATAAAGGCAGCCGCGGAAGGGTCTCCCCTCCGCGCGCATTGCGCGGATCGTGGGCAGGAAAATTTTCTCCATGCACTCCGCCGCGATTGCCGGGGTGTAATAAGGATTCGGCGCAACGGCGCCCATGCCGCCGGTATTGGGTCCCCGGTCGCCGTCGAGCGCGCGCTTATGGTCCATGGAGGACACCATCGGGCAGAGCGTCTCCCCGTCCGTGAACGCGAGGACGGAGACCTCCGGACCGGTGAGAAATTCCTCGACGACGATCGTCTCCCCGCTCGCGCCGAACTTTTTGTCCTCCATCATCCCGCGCACGGCGTCCATCGCCGCCTCGCGCGTCTCGGCGATGACGACGCCCTTGCCGAGCGCGAGTCCGTCCGCCTTGATGACGGTGGGCAACGGTGCGCCCGCGAGGTAAGCCTCCGCCTCCGCCGCGGAGGTGAAAACGCGGTAGTCCGCCGTGGGAATGCCGTATTTGCGCATCAGGTTCTTGGCAAAGACCTTGCTGCTCTCGATCTCCGCCGCCGCCTTCGTCGGTCCGAAGCATGGCACGCCCCGCGCCGTCAGCGCGTCAACGCAGCCCGCGGCGAGCGGGTCGTCCGGCGCAACGACGGCGTAATCCACGCCGTTTTCCGCGGCGAAATCGCAGATGGCGTTAATGTCCGTTGCCCGGATCGGCACACAGACCGCGTCCGCCGCGATGCCGCCGTTGCCCGGCAGGGCGTAGATTGTCCCCACGGTGGGGTTTTCCTTCAGCTTTTTGATGATCGCATGCTCGCGGCCTCCGCCGCCGACAACGAGAAGCTTCATATTCTCCCTCCCGGTTTTTTCAGTGGTGAAACAGCCGCAGCCCCGTGAACGCCATCACAATGCCGTATTTGTTCGCCGTCGCGATTACATGGTCGTCGCGGATGCTGCCGCCCGGCTCGACGATGTAGTCCACGCCGCTTTTGCGGGCGCGCTCCACATTGTCGCCGAAGGGGAAGAATGCGTCGCTGCCGACGGTCACGCCGTGCTGCGTTGCGATCCATGCGCGCTTTTCCGCCGCGCTGAGCGGCGCGGGGCGCTCGGCGAACACCGCCTGCCATGCGCCGTCGGCGAGCACGTCGTCGCTTTCGTCGGAGAGATAGACGTCGATCGCGTTGTCGCGGTCCGGGCGGCGGATGCCGTCCACAAAGCGCAGCGCGAGCACCTGCGGGTGCTGGCGCAGATACCAGTTATCCGCCTTCTGCCCGGCAAGGCGCGTGCAGTGGATGCGGCTCTGCTGTCCCGCGCCGACGCCGATCGCCTGCCCGTTCTTGACGTAGCAGACGGAGTTGGACTGGGTATATTTCAGCGTGATCATCGCCGTCAGCATATCGAGCTTCGCCTCGTCCGGCAGCGTTTTGTTCTCCGTCACGATATTGCCGAGCAGTGCCGCCGTGATCTCCACGTCGGAGCGTCCCTGTGCAAAGGTGACGCCGAACACGTCGCGCGTCTCCAGTGCCGCCGGAACATAGTCCGGGTCGATGCGGACGATGTTATAGCTTCCCTTTTTCTTGCTTTTCAAGATCTCCAGCGCGGCGGGAGTATAGCCCGGCGCGATGATGCCGTCGGAGACCTCGTTTTTCAGATAACGCGCCGTCGCCTCGTCGCAGACGTCGCTGAGCGCCGCCCAGTCGCCGTAAGAGCAGAGCCGGTCCGCGCCGCGGGCGCGGATATAGGCGCAGGCGACGGGCGTCAGCGCCGCGGCGTCCTCGGCGAAATAGATTTTCCGCTCCGTCTCGCTGAGCGGGAGCCCGATGGCGGCTCCGGCGGGCGAGACATGCTTGAAGCTCGCCGCGGCGGGCAGCCCCGTCGCCGCGCGCAGCTCGCGCACGAGCTGCCAAGAGTTGAAGGCGTCGAGAAAATTGATGTAGCCCGGTTTGCCATTCAGCACCTCGATGGGCAGCTCGCCGCCGTCGCGCCGGTAAATGCGTGCGGGCTTTTGGTTCGGATTGCAGCCGTATTTCAGTTCCAGTTCCGTCATAAGTCTCAGTCCCCCAGATGTTTGTTGAAAAGGCGGACGCTGCCGCCGACATTGGCGTAAAGTGCGACCTTGTTATCCGCGTTCAGCGCCGCCCAGACCGCCTCCGGCTCCGGCATGGTGACCTCGACCGGCTCGCCGGAAAAGCTCGGCAGCGGGTCGCCGTCGCCCTGATAGGTGCTGAGGAAAAAGCCGGTTCCCGGCTCGCAGCCGGCGTAGGCGAAAAATTCCCGCAGACAGCGTCCCTGCACGCGCTTTAAGATGGATAGCTCGAACGCGCCGGAGTCATAGCACACCGCGGAGATGCGCGGCGTATAGTTCGGCGCGTCCGGCTCAAATTCCCTCGTTTCCAGCGCGGCGCGGAAATCGCCTGTGTCGCGGATGGTGTCCGTCTGGTCGCCGTTCGTGACGATGAGCGCGCCGGGAACGCGGCGCACGGGATGATAGATGATCAGGCTGGGGTCAGCGAGCTTCGCCGGGTCGAACGCCTCCGTGCGGATGCCGTCCGGCGTTTCGGCAAAGATGCGGTTGCGGCTGTTTTCGCTGCGGCCCATGATGAAGTAATAAACGCGTCCCGCGCCGGCGACGATGCCGCGGCCGGGATAGGGGTTCGATCTCAGAAGCTCCAGAAGGTCGGTCATAGCGCTCTCCCCGCTTTCTTTTTCAGAATATTGGCGGAGACCATCTCCGCCGCCTGCGGCAGAATGATCCACTCCGCCTGCTCCATCACGCGCCTTTGCAGCGTCTCCGGCGTGTCGTCCGGACAGACCGCCACCGCCTTCTGGAGCAGGATGCGTCCCCCGTCGGGGATCTCGTTGACATAGTGGACCGTCGCGCCCGTGATCTTCACGCCGCGCTCCAGTGCCGCCTCGTGGACGCGGAGCCCGTAAAAGCCCTTGCCGCAGAACGACGGGATGAGCGAGGGGTGAACATTCAGGATGCGCCGGTCATAGCGCCGCGTGAAGTCGGCGCTCAAAATGCTGAGGAAGCCGGCGAGAATGATAAGATCGATCTCCTTTTCCTCCAGCAGCGCGGTCAGCGCCGCCTCAAACCCCTCCTGCGAGCCGCATCCGGCGCGGGTCAGCACCGCGCGCTCCACCCCGGCGCGCTCTGCGCGGGTCAGCGCGTAAGCCGCAGAGTTGTTGGAGACGACGAGAGCGACGGTCCCGCTGCGGAGCGTACCGGCGCGCTCGGCGTCCAGAAGCGCCTGAAGATTTGTCCCACCGCCGGAGACGAGCACCGCGATGCGGGCGCGCGATGCGCTCAGCATAGCTGCACCCGCTCTCCGCCCTCGGCGACCTCGCCGAGAATATAAGCCGCGCAGCCGTTTTCGTGCAGGGCTTCGAGCGCGGCGTCCGCCGTCTCGCGCGAGACGGTCATGCTCATGCCAACGCCCATGTTGTAAGTGTTGAACATATCACGTTCGGAGATGTTCCCCTCGCGCTGGAGCAGAGCGAAGATCGGCGGCGTCTGAATTGCCGCACGGCTGAGACGCGCGGAAAGCCCCTCCGGGAGGGCGCGGGGAATGTTTTCGTAAAAGCCGCCGCCCGTGATGTGGCTGATCCCGCGGACCTCCGCGGCGGCGACGGCGGCGAGGACGGGCTTCACATAGATCTCCGTCGGCGTCAAAAGCGCGTCGCCGAGCGTCTCGCCGAGGGCGTCGACATACCTGCCGAGGTCGGCGCGCTCCACGTCGAACACGCGGCGCACGAGGGAAAAGCCGTTGGAGTGCAGCCCGCTGCTCGGCAGCGCCAATATCACGTCGCCGGGGCGGACGGCGGAGCCGTCGATGAGCTTTTTCCGGTCGGCGATGCCGACGGAAAAGCCCGCGAGGTCATAGTCGTCCGCCGCCATCGTGCCGGGGTGCTCCGCGGTCTCGCCGCCGATGAGCGCGCAGCCAGCGCGGACGCAGCCCTCCGCCACGCCGGAGACCAGCGCGGCGACCTTTTCCGGCACATTCTTGCCGATGGCAATATAATCGAGGAAGAAAAGGGGCTTTGCGCCGCAGCAGACGATGTCGTTGACGCACATGGCGACGCAGTCGATCCCGACGGTGTCGTGGCGGTCCATCAGCTGCGCGATGCGCTGCTTGGTGCCGACGCCGTCCGTTCCGGAGACGAGCACGGGCTCGTCCATGCCGGAAAGGTCCGGCGCGAACACGCCGCCGAAGCCGCCGAGCTCGCTCAAAACGCCGGGGATGCGCGTGCGCGCAACGTCGGCCTTCATCAGCTGCACGCCGGCATAGCCCGCTTCGATATCCACGCCCGCCGCGGCGTAGGCCTCAGAATGGGAATTTTCCATAGGGGTCCTCACTCCTCTCCGGTCCAGCAATAGGTGCAGACCTTGTCTTTGTCGAGTCCGATCGCCTCCAGCAGCCCGTCCAGCGTCTGATAGCCGAGGGACTGGAAGCCCATTTCCTTGCAGATGGCGTGGAGCAGGCACTGTCCCCGCTCCGTGGAAGCGTCGGCGTATTCCTTCACATGCGCGTCCCCCGCCTCGCCCTCCAGACGGCGGATGGTCCGCCGGGTCAACAGCTCCTGCTCGGAGTTGCCGCGGGAGAAATTGAGATATTTGCAGACATGCATGATCGGCGGGCACGCCGAGCGCATGTGGACCTCCTCCGCGCCGGATTCATAGAGGAAATCGACCGTCTCGCGCAGCTGGGTGCCGCGGACGATGGAGTCGTCCACAAAAAGCAGCTTTTTGCCCTCGATGAGCTCCGGGACCGGGATCTGCTTCATCTTGGCTACCTGATCGCGCACCGCCTGACTGCTCGGCATAAACGAGCGCGGCCACGTCGGGGTGTATTTCACGAAGGGACGGGCGAAGGATCTGCCGCTCTCCGTCGCGTAGCCGATGGCGTGGGGAATACCGGAATCGGGCACGCCGGCGACATAGTCCACGTCCGGCATCGCGCCGCGCTCGCGCTCGCTGCGCGCCATGACCGCGCCGTTGCGGTAGCGCATCAGCTCCACGTTCACGCCCTCGTAGTTGGAGTTCGGGTAGCCGTAATAGGTCCAGAGAAAGGCGCAGATTTTGAGATTCTCCGGCTTCGCCGGAACGAGCGTCTCATAGCCCGTGCGCGTGATGCGCACAACCTCGCCGGGACCGAGCTCGGCCAAGTTATGGTAGCCAAGCTTCTGGTAAGCGAAGGACTCGAAGGAGACGCAGCAGCCCTCCTCGCTCTGCCCAAGCAGCACGGGCAGACGTCCGCAGCGGTCGCGCGCGGCGATGATCTCGCCCTCGCCCGTCATGAGCAGGATGCTCATCGCGCCGTCGATGAGGCTCTGGGCATGGACGATGCCCTCGGCAAGCGTCTCCTTTTCGTTGATGAGCGCCGCGACAAGCTCCGTGGCGTTCACCGCGCCGGAGCTCATCGCCATAAACTGGTGACCGTGGTCGGAGAAATAGGTCTGCACCAGCTCCTCGGCGTTGCCGATCATCCCGACGGTGGTGATGGCATAAAGCCCAAGATGGGAGCGCACGAGCAGCGGCTGGGGGTCGCTGTCGCTGATGCAGCCGATCCCGCAGCGCCCCTGAAACTCCGGGAGATCGTCCTCAAAGCGCGTCCGGAAGGGCGTGTTCGCGATGGAATGAATCTGGCGCTGGCAGCCGCGCTCGCCGTCCCAGAACGCAAGCCCGGCGTTGCGCGTGCCGAGGTGGCTGTGGTAATCCGTACCGAAAAAGACATCCAGTACGACATCGCGGTTCGAGACCGCGCCGAAAAAGCCGCCCATTACGCAAAGAACAGCTCGGAGAGCGTCATCGGGTCGATATACTTGCCGTCCTTATAGACGCGCATATTGCCGGAGGCGATCTCGTCGATGAGCATCACGCCGCCGTCGGCGTCGTAGCCGTATTCAAACTTGATGTCGTAAAGCTCCAGCCCCTTTTCGGCGAGGTCGTCGGCGACGATTTTCGTGATGCGCTGGGTCATCTCGCGGATCGCGTCATACTGCTCGCCGGTCATCACGCCGAGGACGATGAGCCCGTCTCGCGTCACGAGGGGGTCGCCCTTCGCGTCGTTTTTGAAGGTGGTCTCCACATAATAGGGCAGCGCCGCGCCCTCCTCGACATACTCGCTGTAGCGGCGCAGGAAGCTGCCGACTGCGCGGCGGCGGCAGATGACCTCCAGCCCTTTGCCGAAGACCTTCGCCGGGAGGACCTCCATGGTTGTCTCGCCGAGGTCGGCGCCGACATAGTGGGTGCGGATGCCCGCGGCGTTGATCTTCTCGAAGAAATAGACAGACATGCGCAGATTGACGTCGCCGACGCCGTCGATGGTCAGTCCGACGGCATTCTCGCCGGGATCGAACACACCGTCCTTGC
>CALJDB010000353.1 GCA_938023775.1 uncultured Clostridia bacterium | reverse complement strand
CTGGCTCCATCGGCGGCCAGATGGTCCGCAAGATGATCGAAGCCTACGAGAACGGCATGAAGTAAAAGCCCCAAAAGGCGAAGCTCCCGGAGCCGAACGCTCCGGGGGCTTTCGCCATGTGCCCGTTATCTCCGGCGGAAATTGGCGGAGATCTCGCTCAGGGCTGCGGCGGCTTCCATATCGCAATTGCAGTCGCGGGCAATGTCGCAGAGACTGAGAACGCCGACAAGCTTTCCGCCGTCAAGCACGGGCAGACGGCGCACCTGATCGCGGCTCATCAGGCGCGCGGCGTAATCAACCTCGTCGAAGGGGCTCGCCGTGATAATGCCGCGGCTCATGATAGCCCGCACCGCCGTGGCGTCCGGGTCTGCCCCGGCGGCAACGCAGCGGACGACAATGTCGCGGTCCGTCACGAGCCCGCGCAGCCGCTCCTGCCCGTCGCAGACCGGCAGGGCTCCGACGTTGCAGCGCCGAAGCAGCCGCGCCGCCGCGCTCACCGGCTCGTCCTCCCGGATGCTCACGACCTTGTCGCTCATAATGTCGCATACCTTCATAAAGTTTTTCCTCCCTTTGTCAGGATGTACCCTGTCATTCTTGCCGTAAAGAGGAAAAATTAAACCTCCTCATCCCCGGCGCGCTTCGGTCGGAGTCCTGTCAAGGGCGGTCCGCGCCGAAAAAGCTCCCGGCACTGCGCAGCGCGGTGCCGGGAGTCTTTTTCTTCATCCGAGTATGTCTCTTATGTTCCGATACGCGATCTTCTCTGCTTCCTCCTCCGTGAAATCCATGCGGTCGAGGATATCGAAATAGGCGTCGTAGATCTCATCCGGCGGCAGATGGCGGTTGTCGGGGTAGTCCGACGCGAACAATAGCCGGTCTGCGCCGAAGGCGCGGAGGATCCCGTTCGTCTTTTCGAGCCCGAAGGTGCGCACATAGTCGGGCAGTATCGCGGACATATCCACATAGCAGCCGAGGGGAAGCAGCGTCTCCCACTGGATCGCGCCCATGTGCGAAACGATCAGCCGCAGATTGGGCCAGCGCTCCGCGACCGCCGCGATGCGCTTTGCCGCGGAAAGGTCGTCGGCGCTGTTCGGGTAAGCGTGGATGGCGACGGGGATGTTTTTCTGCTGCGCCAGCGCGAAAATGGGCTCGTTGTAAGCGTCGTCCGCCGCGACGCCGCTGTTATTGGGGTGGAGCTTGATCCCGTCCAGCCCGCAGCCGTCGAGCGCCTCCGCGATCGCCTCCGCGGAGCGGACCGGCGTATTGCGCACGTCGACGTCCGCAAAGGCGTAAAACCTGCCGGGATATCGCTGCTTCATCTCGCCTAAATTCCGGTGAACGGCGTCGACCGTGAACTCCATGGACATCAGCCACGGGTCGTTCAGCGGCATGATGACCGCCCGCTCAATGTTCAGCGCGTCCATCATTTTGCAATACCGGTCCAGATCGGTGCGGAGCCACGCATCGTCGCTGTCCGGGTTCGCCGCATGCACCGCATCCGGCAGGATGTGGACATGCGCGTCGATCTTTTTGCGCTGTCTCCAGTTTGAAAATGCCATCGCCTCACCTCCTGCGATCAGGAAAAGCATCTCGACTGCTTCACGATGTCCTTTGCGAGCCAGTCCGCGTGCTCGGCGTACCAGCGATCGTCGTCCTCGTCCGCTTCCATAAACTCGACGTACTCGTTCAGCACCGCGAGCTCAAGGTCATAAGTGAACTGCCCGATACCGGGCTTCTCCTTGAGGCAGCCGTAGACCTCGTCCATAAAAGCCGCCTTCTGAAAGCTCGTCATGGAAAACGGGAAGGTCGCCCGGTCCTCCGTCGCGTGCGCGAGAAAGCGCGCGATGTCCAGCGAATAGGGCATCACGCTGCTTTTCAAGTGTT
>CALJDB010000352.1 GCA_938023775.1 uncultured Clostridia bacterium | reverse complement strand
AGACCCTCGCGCGCATTGAGGCGCTGGAGAAGGACATCGCCGACCTCGACAAGGAGCGCGAGCTTCTGATGGCGGACATGACGGGCGAGCACTTCGAGCGCCTTGCCCGCATCCGCGCCGAGCGGCTCCGCATGGATAACGAGCTGCTCGCCCTGCGCACGGAGGGCAAGCCCGCTCTGACAGAGGAAAACCTCGCAAGGATTATCGAGCTCTGGACCCACATTCCCGCGGCGAACATCCGCGAGGACGAGTTCACCCGCCTCGCCGGGCTTGCCGGTCGCCTGAAGGCGCATGTCATCGGGCAGGACGCGGCGGTGGACGCCGTCTGCGCCGCCGTCAAGCGCAGCCGCGCCGGGCTTCAGGCGAAGCGCAAGCCGCTTTCGTTCATCTTCGTCGGCAGCACCGGCATCGGCAAGACCGAGCTCGTCAAGCAGCTCGCCGCCGACCTTTTCGACGCGCCGGAGGCGCTCATCCGGCTCGACATGTCCGAGTTTATGGAAAAGCACTCTGTCTCCCGTCTCATCGGCTCGCCGCCGGGCTACGTCGGCTATGACGAGGCGGGTCAGCTCACGGAAAAGATTCGCCGCAAGCCCTACTCCGTCGTGCTCTTCGACGAGATCGAGAAAGCCCACCCGGACGTGCTGAACGTTCTGCTGCAAATCCTCGACGACGGCCGCGTGACGGACGCGCAGGGGCGGACGGTCAACTTTGAAAACACCGTCATCGTCATGACGACGAACGCCGGCAGCGGCAGCAAGAGCGGCACGCTCGGCTTCGGTATGAGCGCGAACGACCAGAACCGCGAGCGCGTGATGAAGGCGCTGAACGATTTCCTGCGCCCGGAGTTCATCAACCGCGTGGACGAGATCGTCTATTTTAACCAGCTCACGGAGGAGAATTTCCGCGCCATCGCCGCGCTGATGCTCGGCGAGCTGCGCGACGCGATGGCGGCGCGCGGCATGGCGCTGCACTGGGACGAGAGCGTCCCGGCTTACCTCGCGAAAAAGAGCTACAGCCTCACCTACGGCGCGCGCAACCTGCGCCGCACGATCCAGAAGGAGATCGAGGACCGCGTAGCCAGCGAAATCGTAGACGTCCGCCGCGGCCGCGTCAGCACCGTGACGCTCACCGCAGACGACGATGGCGTGAAGATCGACGCAGAATGAAAGAAGCTCCCCTGTCCACGAACGTGGACAGGGGAGCTTCTTTTTATTTTTCTTCCGGTTTCTCCGGTTTTTCCGGCACCTGCGGGACGAAGCGGGAGACCAGCTTCAGCTTGCCGCCGGTCTTTGCATCGATAAAGCCGAGAGCGGAAAACACAACGGCACCGATAAAGTTGACAAACAGGTCCTCCATCGTGTCGTAAAGCCCGATGTCGAGATAACCGCCGAGTCCGAGCGACTCGCCGTTGACCGCGACGTCCGTGATGCCCTCGACCCGGATGGGGATGTTGCTCTGCGTGGGGTCGAGCGTCACGCTGGAGAAGGCGTGGATGATGGTGTCCTTCTGCATGTCCTTGTGGAAAAAATAGTCCATGCCGAACTCAAAAAACTCCCACAGCACGCCGATGGTCATGGAAAAGCAGAACGCCACGAGCGCGAGGTAGATCGGCGAGAGCGAGAAGCGGATCTTTTTGTTCCGATTCAGGATATCCACGAGCGAATAGCCCCCGGCGGCGCAGAGAAAGCCCCAGGTCGTGTGGAGCACGGTGTCCCAGTGGGTATAGCGCACGAAGTAGCTTTGCAGCTCGCCTAAAATTTCCGCTGCGAAGATGAAGATCAGGATGATGATCTGCAAGGTGCTCGGCAGCTCCACCTTGAAGCTCGCCTCAAACAGCAGCGGCAGCAGGAACAGAAAGAGCACGAGCAGGCAGATGAAGGCGTTTTCCCAGTCGCCTTGAATGCAGGAGAGCACGAGCGCCGCCAGTACGAGGAAGCGCAGCACGACATAGACGACGAAAACGCTCTTTTTCTCCGTGCGGTAGGCGTTTAAGAATTTTTTAATGATATTTTTTCCACTTTTTTCCTTCGGCATGAGCGGTCTCCCTTTCGTTTCGGTAAGTACAAAATGAGCGCGATCGGGATACTGACGGCGATCCCGGCGAACAGGTCCAGAATGGAGTGCTGCTTCACGAATACGGTGGAGGCGCAGATGAAGACGCTCAGCACCGCGACGCCCCATCGCCACTTGCGCAGCCCGCAGCGGGCGGAAAACGCCCCCGCCGTCGCCGCCGCGCAGCCGATGACGTGCATGCTCGGCAGAACGTTCGTCGGGGTATCGGCCGTATAGATCGCATTGACCAGCCAGCCGCAGAGATTGCTCGTGTCCACGACCGCGGGACGCAGGAGCTGGCAGTTCGGCCAG
>CALJDB010000351.1 GCA_938023775.1 uncultured Clostridia bacterium | reverse complement strand
GTCCGAGCTGGTCGCAGCCGAGGATATGGACGCTGTTCGGCGTAGCGTTTAAGGCGGAATAATCCATATAGGTCGGCTCAAAGGGCGCGATGAGCGGTGCGCAGATGCAGGCGATGACCATGATAAGGAGTATCGCAAGACCGATCATCGGCACGGGAGAGTGCAGAAGGCGGAGGCAGACCTGCCGGAAGAGCGATTCCTTCTTGCGCCGGACCGCCGGAGCGGCGACGGGAGCGGTTGCGGTCGTCATGCTTTCTTCGCGCCTCCCTTCTTGCTGGCATAGCTGATATACTGCGCCTTGATGCGCGGGTCGAGAAATGCGTAAACGAGGTCGGTGACGAGCGTCACGAGCGCGGCGATGACCGCGAGGATGAGTACGCAGCTGCGCACGACCGGGTAATCGCGGCCGTTGATGCCCGTCAGCATATACTGCCCGATGCCGGGGAACGAGAACACGGACTCGATGACGACCGTTCCGCCGACGATCATGGAAAGCTGCATGCCGAGCCCGTTGATGACCGGGATGAGCGCGTTCGGCAGCATGTGCTTATAGATGACCTTCCGCTCCACGAGACCCTTGGCGCGGGCTGTGGTGACAAAGTCGGCGCGGATGGTCTCCAGCACGGCGGAGCGCGTCTGGCGCGCGTTCATCGCAATGCCGGAGAGGGAGTTTGCGAGGATCGGCATGATCCAGCACTTCCAGCCGTCGATGCCGAAGGGCGGCAGCCAGCCGAGCTGGACGGAGAAGAGCACGACCATCATCAGCGCAAGCCAGAACTGGGGTAGCGAGACGAAGACCATAGCGAACACGAGCAGTCCCTGATCCTGAAAGCTGTTGCGGTGGATAGCGGCGGAGACGCCCATCGGAATGCCGATGATCATATTGAGCACGAAGGAGATGAGACCGAGCGCCAGCGTGCGCGGCAGCCGGGTCGCAAATTCCTGAATGACGGGGACCTTGTAAACATAGCTTGTGCCGAAGTCGAGATGCAGGAACGTGTCCGACATATAGCGGCCGAGCTGGACGAGAAATGGGTCATTTAGCCCCATTTTCTCGCGCAGGGAGTCGATATCCGCCTGACTTGCGCCGCTGCCGAGGATGATCTGCGCGGGGTCGCCCTTGACGAACCACATCACGGTAAAGATCAGCATCGCGACGCAGACCGTGATGAGCACGAGCCAGAGCAGACGCTTGACGATATACCTCCACATAGATAGAAAACCTCTCTTTAATGAAAAGCCGGTCATTTTTAGATGGGCGGCGTCATCCGATGATGACGCCGCCCGGTGTGTTTTTCAATGGAAATTTACTTTTCTAACCGATGCGTCAGGGAGCCGCATAAGTGCAGGCGCCGGGGAGCATGGTGAGCTTGTCGCCCTGGCAGAAGTAAGTCATATCCTCGGGCATGACGACGTAGTTATTGCCGGAGTAAAGACCCATAGTGTAAG
>CALJDB010000350.1 GCA_938023775.1 uncultured Clostridia bacterium | reverse complement strand
TGCTTGTGAAGAACATCGTCCGCCAGCCGCTCGCGCGCTGGATGGCGGTGCTCGTCATGGCGGGCGCGATCGGCAACTGCATCGACCGCATCGTCTGCGGCTATGTCGTGGACATGTTCGAGTTCGAGTTTATGCGCTTCCCGGTGTTCAACGTCGCGGATATCTATATCACCGTCGGCGCGGTCATTTTCTGCGTCTGCATCCTACTGGAAAAGCCCGCGAAGAAGACCGCGGAGGCTGCACCCGCTGCCGCCGCCAAGACCGCCGCGCCCGCGGCTGCCGCAAAGCCTGCCCCGGCTCCGGCGAAAAAGCCGCTGCTGCGCAAGCACAAAAAGGTGGAGGTCCCCGACTTCCCGAAGCGCGCCCCGGCGCCCGCCGCGCCCGCCATCGACCCGAACGACCCCTTCGCCGAGTGGGAAAAGCGCGCCGCGGAAAAGCCGACCCCGGCTCCGGCGCCCCAGCAGCCCCAACCCACCCGCGTGGTCTACAGCCAGCCCGCACCTCAGCAGCCCGCGCCTCAGCAGCCTGTCCAGCCGCAGCAGCCCGCGGCTCCGGCGCACCACGCCGCCGCGCATCACGAGCCGCCGCAGCATGCCGCGCACCATGAAGCGCCCGCCGCCCCCGCGCCGCAGCAGCCCGCTGTCCCGGCGCAGCCCGCTGTCCCCGCGGCGGACAGCGCGGAGTTCGACCTCGACTCCATCCTCGCGGAGTTCAAGGATCTCTGATGGAGCGCTTTATTTTGACCGAAGAGCAGGCAGGAGAGCGTCTCGACGCACTCCTGCCGCGTTTTGTCCCGGCGCTGACGCGCTCGGCGGCGCAGAAGCTGCTGCAAAGCGGCGCGGTCGCCGTGAATGGCGCGCCGGTGCGGAAAAATTACCGCGCCGCAGCGGGAGACGCCGTGGAGCTGACGCTCCCGGAGCCGGAGGAGAGCGCCGCGGAGCCGGAGGACATCCCGCTCGACATTGTCTATGAGGACGCGGACGTCATTGCGGTCAACAAGCCGCGCGGCATGGTCGTCCACCCCGCGCCGGGCCACAGCAGCGGCACGCTCGTGAACGCGCTGCTGTTCCACTGCGGCGACTCGCTCTCCGGCGTCGGCGGCGAAAAACGCCCCGGCATCGTCCACCGCATCGACATGGACACCTCCGGGCTGCTCATCGCCGCGAAAAACGACGCGGCGCACCTCTCCCTCTCCGCCCAGCTCGCCGACCACAGCATGTTCCGCATCTACGAGGCAGTCGTGATCGGCAGACTGCGCGAGGACCACGGCACGGTGAACGCCCCGATCGGACGCCACCCGGTCGACCGCAAGCGCATGGCGGTCGTCGCCCGCGGCGGGCGCGAGGCGGTCACCCACTGGGAGGTCGTCGCGCGCTACGCCGGTTATACCCACATCCGCTGCCGCCTGGAGACCGGGCGCACCCATCAGATCCGCGTTCACATGGAACACATCGGCCACCCTCTCGCCGGGGACATGGTCTACGGCAGAAAAAAGCCGGAAAAAGGCCTCGCCGGACAGTGCCTCCACGCCCGCGAGCTTGAATTTACCCACCCCCGAACCGGAGAAAGGCTCCACCTGACCACCGACCTCCCGGCGTACTTCACCGGGTTTCTGGCAAAGCTGGGGGCAAGAGAATAATTATGCGCCCCGCGGGGGAGGGAGAAAAGTTGAATGCGCCTTTGGGGCAGATTAAATATGTTTCGCGCCCGCGGGGCGCGAAACATATTTAATTATAGCGCCCGCAGGCGCGTTCATATTTAAATCTGCACCGCCCCGGTCCCATGGCAGCCGCCAAGAGACCGGGGCACCGGCATATTCACGGCAGATACGCCGCGGGATCCACGCTTTTTCCGTCCAGACTCATTGAAAGATGCAGATGGCTGACCTGCCCGATCTCGCAGAGGGCGGTGTCGCCGACGGCGCCGAGGACCTGCCCGACGCCGACGTGGTCGCCGACGGCGACGGCAGGCTGAGCGGCGAGGTTCGCGTAGGTCGTGACAAGACCGCTGCGGTGGGTCAGCTGAACCGTGGTGCCAAGCAGATCGTCGGCAAACACCGCGGTGACGGTCCCGTCGCTCACCGCCTTGACCTGCGTGCCCTGCTCGGCGGCGATGTCCACACCGTCATGGGTGCGCCAGTCGCGCATCGTGGTGCTGTAAGCGAGGGCGTCCATGCTGTAGGGCGCGTCCACGGGACCGGCGACGGGCCAGATATAATATTCCTTCGCCTCCACCGCCGCGGGCGTGGTCTCCTCGGTCTTCTCCTCCGCCGCGGGGATGGGGTCGGCGGGGATCTCCACATGCGCGTCCCCGGCGGGCTCCGTCGCCTCCGGGCGCAGCACGGGCTGGACGTTATCGACCTGCACCGCATCGTCCGGGTCCGTATAAGAGACGGACGCGCCGGACTCCTTTTCTCCGCCGCCGCCCAGCATGCTCCAAGCCGAAACGCCGATCACCGCCGCGCAGAGCACGAGGACGATGTAAAAGCCTTTCCCGGCGAGAAACGCCTCGAGCCGCGCGCCAAAGGGCTTTCCTTTTTTCTTATCCATCAAGCAATTACCTCCAAGCCTTTCGTTTGCAAATTTCTGCCTGTGCTGGTAGTCTTGCCGCAGGCGCAGAAATTTATACCTCCGGCGGAGAGAGATTTTGTCGATTGACAAAGCGCTGCGGTAGGTTTAGAATATTTGGATATGAACGAAGAAAAGAGACACGTTATGAAAAATGCGCACGACACTGTCGGCGGCGTTCCGGTCTATGAGGCGGGCGAGTGCGACGTCGCCGTCATCGGCGCCGGTCATGCCGGGATCGAGGCGGGGCTCGCCGCGGCGCGGCTCGGGCTCCGGACCGCGGTGTTCACCGTCAATTTGGACGCCGTGGGCAACATGCCCTGCAACCCTGCGATCGGCGGCACGGGCAAGGGTCAGCTCGTCCGCGAGCTGGACGCCCTCGGCGGCGAGATGGCGCGCGCGGCGGACGCCGCCGCCATTCAGTACCGGATGCTCAATCGCGGCAAGGGGCCCGCGGTCCATTCCCTGCGCGCCCAGTGCGACCGACGGCGCTATCAGGAAATTATGAAGCACACGCTGGAGCGGCAGGAGAACTTAACGCTCCGCCAGGCGGAGATCGCCCGCATCGAGACGGACGGCTCCGGCGCGGTCTGCGCCGTCGTTTCGGCGAGCGGCGCGCGCTGGCGCTGCCGCGCGGCGGTGCTCGCGACGGGGACTTATCTCCGCGCCCGCACCATCGTCGGCGAGGCGCTCCGCGACTCCGGACCGGACGGGCTCGCCGCGGCAAAAATGCTGACGGACTCGCTGCTCGCGCTCGGTCTGCGTCTCCGGCGCTTCAAGACCGGGACGCCCCCGCGCGTGAACCGCCGCAGCGTTGATTTTTCCCGGATGGAGGTCCAGCGCGGCGACGCGGACATCGAGCCGCTCAGCCTCTCGACGGACCCCGCCGCCTGCCGCAATCTGCGCGAATGTTACCTCACATGGACGAACGAGGCGACCCACGCCGTCATCCGTGAGAACTTGGACCGCAGCCCGATCTATTCCGGCGTCATTGAGGGCGTCGGTCCGCGCTACTGTCCGAGCATCGAGACGAAGGTGATGACCTTCCCGGACAAG
>CALJDB010000349.1 GCA_938023775.1 uncultured Clostridia bacterium | reverse complement strand
TGGCGGCTGCGGCGTGGAGCTTTACATCAAGGACGGCAAGGTCGTCAAGGTCGAGGGCGACCCGGACCATCCGTGGAACCACGGCCGCGCCTGCCCGCGTCTGCTGGCGTGCACACAGTATATCAACCACCCGGACCGCATCACAAAGCCCCTGAAGCGCGTCGGCGAGCGCGGCGAGGGCAAGTGGGAGGAAATCAGCTGGGACGAGGCTTACGACACCATCGAGCAGAAGTGGACCCAGCTCAAGGAGGAGTACGGTCCCGAGTCCGTCATCTTCATTCAGGGCACGGGCCGCGACATCGGCGGACCCATTTCCTTCCTCTGCTATTCTTACGGCAGCCCGAACTGGACCCAGCTCGGACTTGCCGGTCAGTCCTGCTACACCCCGCGCCTTTGCTCTCAGGTCGCCACGATGGGCGATTTCGCGGTGTCCGACTGCTCTCAGTTCTTTGAGAAGCGCTTCGACGACCCGCGCTATGAGCTGCCGAAGTACATCGTCATCTGGGCGCAGAACCCGGCGAGCGGCTGCCCGGATGCATTCCAGGGCCACTGGATCGTGGACTGCATGCGCCGCGGAAGTAAGCTGATCGTCATCGACCCGCGCTGGACCTTCTTCGCCTCCCGCGCCGAGCACTTCCTCCAGATCCGCCCCGGCACGGACGGCGCGCTCGCGATGGGCATGCTGAACCTCATCATCGAAAACGACTGGTATGACCACGAGTTCGTCGAGAAGTGGTGCTACGGCTTTGATAAGCTCGCCGAGGAGGTCAAGCCTTACACCCTCGAAAAGACCGCGGAGATCACCGGCATCGACCCGGAGATCATCTACGCCGCGACGAAGGCTTATGCCACGAACCACCCCTCCACCATCCACTGGGGTCTGCCCCTCGATCAGGTGCCGGAGGCGACGGCGGTCGATAACGCCATCATCTATCTCTGGTGCATCACCGGCAACCTCGACGTCCCCGGCGGCAACGTTATCGCCCGCAACGCATGGGACATCACCCAGTACCCCTACTCCACCCAGCAGCTCAAGGACGTCTACGGCGACGACATCCTCGACCGCATCAACGCCAAGCGCATCGGCGCGGACCGCTATAAGTATCTCGCGAACATGCGCTCCTGGGGCCAACCGGATATGGCGGTGCAGCAGATGATCGACGGCTCGCCCTATCCCATCAAGTCCGCGTGGATCCAGACCTCCAACCTGCTCGGCGGACAGGCGGCGGATATGCGCAAGCACTATAAGGCGCTGATGAACATGGAGTTCAACGTCATCGTCGATCTGTTCCATAACCCGACGACCGAGGCGGTCGGCGACCTCATCCTCCCCGCCGCGACCTTCGCGGAGAAGGAGAGCTTCCGCGCGTGGTATCAGCCGCTCCAGCTCATCCAGCCCGCGGTCGAGGTCGGCGAGTGCCGCTCCGACTGGGAGATCAACTTTGAGCTCGCGAAGCGCTTCAACCCGATCCTGCGCGAGAAATATCCCACCTTCAAGGATTTCGTCAACGAGCGCATCGCGCCCTCCGGCTATAACTGGGACACCCTCGCCGAAGCCGGCGGCTGGAAGTATCCGACGCAGGAGCAGTGGCCGCAGTCCGTGCCTTACCGCCGCTATGAGCGCGGCGACCTCCGCCCGGACAAAAAGCCCGGCTTCCGCACCCCGACCGGCAAGATCGAGCTCTACTCCACGCTCGGCGAGGAGTACGGCATCCACCCGCTGCCGTTCTATGTCGAGCCGCCTGAGAGCGAGGTCCGCACGCCGGAGCTGTTCAAGAAATATCCGCTCATCATGGTCAGCGGCCGCCGCAGCCCCGTGTTCTTCCACAGCGAGCACCGCAACATCCCGTGGCTGCGCGTCTGCGATCCCTACCCCGTCGTGGAGGTCCATCCGGACGTCATGAAGGCGCTCGGCATCGACAACGGCGAGTGGGTCTGGGTCGAGAATGACCGCGGCTCCATCCGCCGCAAGGTGAAGGAGAATCCGTCCATGGCTCCCGGCACCGTCAGCGTGCCCCACGGCTGGTGGATGCCGGAGGCGAAGGCGACCGGTCCGGACTTCTTCAATGCGTGGGATATCAACTGCAACATCCTCATTCCGGTGGACACCCAGTCCGAGTCCGGCTACGGCGGCGGCGCTTACAAGACCACCCTCGTCCGGCTGCGCAAGATGACCCCGGAGGACGATCCGCATCCGAACGATGAGGCGGAGTGGA
>CALJDB010000348.1 GCA_938023775.1 uncultured Clostridia bacterium | reverse complement strand
CTCCGTTTTTCTCACGCAAGCTAATTTTTTCACGGTTTTTTGAATTTTTCTGGCTTTCGCCCTTTGACAAAGCCGAAATCTATGCTACAATCAAGGTTAGCGCCCGCCGGAAACGGCAGGACGCGCTTACATCCCATAAGGAGGTTCATTGCCACATGTATGTCATCAACGACTCCTGCATCTCCTGCGGCTCCTGCGCCGACAGCTGCCCGGTCGAAGCCATCGATATGAACGACGAGCTCGGCCACTACGCCATCGACGGCGACAAGTGCCTCGACTGCGGCACCTGCGCGGGCGTCTGCCCGATGGAAGCCATCCATCAGGAGTAAAACAAAGCATTATTCAGGAATCAGAGAAGAACCGACGGGCGGCGCGCGGGATCACACCGCAGCCGCCCGTTGGTTTTGCGTGAGGCTTAATTATATGGTATCTGCCTATGACGAGCTCTGGCGCGGCGGACCGCGTTTTTTGTCGGACGCGGGCGCCGTCCGCGTCACGACGGACTCCGTTCTGCTCGGCGCCTTCGCCGCGCGCATCCGCGCGAAAACGATCCTCGACCTCGGCTGCGGCTCCGGCGTGCTCGCCGTGCTGCTGGGGCTGAGTCACCCCGGCGCGGCGGTCGATGCCGTCGACATCCAGCCGGAGGCGGCGGCGCGCGCCGCGGCGGCGATGGAGCTGAACGGTCTCTCCCCTGCGGGCGTCCGCTGCGGCGATCTGCGCGACCACCGCGCGCTCTTCGCGGCGGGGCGCTTCGATCTTGTCGTCTGTAACCCGCCCTACTTTCCCGTTGGCAGCGGGGCGAGCGCGCCAGACCCCGCCCGCGCCGCCGCGCGGGATGAGCGCTGCTGCACGCTGGAGGACGTCTGCGCCGCTGCGGGCTACCTCACGCGCTGGGGCGGAGCCTTCGCCCTCGTCCACCGCCCGGAGCGTCTCTCCGAGCTCTGCTGCGCGCTGACGCGCCATGGGCTGGAGCCGAAGCGCCTGCGCTTTGTCCACCCGCGCCCCGGCAGCGCGCCGAATCTGCTCCTGCTGGAAGCCCGCCGCGGCGGAAAGCCGGGGCTCGACATCGAAAAGCCCCTCCTGCTCACGGACGCCGACGGCGGCGAGAGCGCGGAGGTGCGCGAGATCTATCACAGAAAGTGAGGGAGAGCCGGAAATGGCTGGAACACTCTATTTGGTCGGTACGCCGATCGGCAATCTGGGCGACTTTTCCCCCCGCGCGGCGGAGACGCTCCGCAGCGTCGACTTCATCGCCGCGGAGGACACGCGCGTCACGCTGAAGCTGCTGAACCATTTTGAGATCAAAAAGCCGCTCATCTGCTATTTTGAGCACAACCGCCGCGAAATGGGCGAGAAGCTCCTCAGCCGCCTGCTCGGCGGGGAGAGCTGCGCCCTCGTGACGGACGCGGGCATGCCCGCCATCTCCGACCCCGGCGAGGACATCGTGCGCCAGTGCGCCGCGCATGGCGTAACCGTCTGCGCCGTGCCGGGGCCGAGCGCCCTCATCGGCGCGCTCGCCATGTCCGGGCTGCCAACTCAGCGCTTTTGCTTTGAGGGCTTCCTCTCCACCTCCGGCAAGAGCCGGCGCGAGCACCTGGACTCCCTCCGCGGCGAAAAGCGCACCATGATCTTCTACGAAGCGCCCCACAAGCTGCTGCGCACGCTGCGCGATTTTCTGGACGCCTTCGGCGACCGGGACATTGCCCTCTGCCGCGAGATGACGAAGCTCCATGAGGAGGTGCTGCGCTGCCCGCTCTCCGCCGCCATCGCGCATTTCGAGGAGACGCCGCCGAAGGGCGAGTTCGTCCTCGTCCTGCGCGGCGCGCCGGACGAAGCGCCCGCAGAGCTGACGGAAGCGGAGGCGCTCTCCGCCGTCGCGCGCTACCGGGACGAGGGTAAGAGTCTCAAGGAGGCCTGCCGCCTCGCCGCGGCGGACACCGGCTGGAGCAAAAACGCCCTCTATGACCTTGCGGTCGGAAAGTGAGGAAAAAGCAATATGAACATCACCGTTTATCTCGGCGCAAGCGAAGGAAACGACCCGGGGCTCGCCCGCGACGTCCGCGCCCTCGGCGGCTGGATCGGCGAGAGCGGAAACGCCCTCGTTTACGGCGGCTCGAAGTCCGGGCTGATGGGCCATCTCGCGGAGAGCGCCCTCGCCGCGGGCGCGCGCGTCACGGGCGTGGAGCCGCAGTTTTTCATCGACGCGGGCTACGAGTACGACGCGCTCACGGAGCTCATCGTCACGCCGGACATCGCCGCGCGCAAGGCAAAAATGTTGGAACTTGGCGACGCCTTCGTCGCCTTCCCTGGCGGCACCGGAACGCTGGAGGAGATTACGGAGGTCATGTCCCTTGTCTCCCTCGGCAAGCTGCGCGCCCCCTGCATTCTTTATAACCGGAACGGGTTTTACGACCACCTCCGCGCCCTCTTGGACCGCATGACCGCCGAAGGGCTGTCCGGTCCGGAGCGCCAGCGCGGCATTTATTTTGCCCCCTCGCTGGAGGAGGTCAAGGAGATCATCAAAACATGGAACTGAGAGAATACGAAAGCATGACAAGCGCGGAGATGCACGAGATCGTCCACGCGGTCTATCTGGAGGCGTGCCTTGAAAACGCCGCGCTGTCCTGCCCCGTGCCAAGCGCGCTGCCCGCCGAGATCCAGTGCGCCGAGGACGAATTTGTCCGCTATCTGGAGGGCTTTTTCGCGAAGTCGGAAAACCGCTGTTATGTGCTCTGGGGCGCCGAGGGCGCGCCGCTCTGCGCCGCGCGGCTGACGAAGCTGGACGGGTTTTATTACCTTGAGGCGCTGGAGACCGCGCCCGTCCGCCGCGGCTGCGGCTGCGCCACGGAGCTTCTGAACGCCCTCGCCGCCCTGCTCCGCACCCGCGGAGACGTCGAGATCCGCAGCTGCGTCCGCACGACGAACGCCGCCTCCCTCGCCGTCCACCGCAAATGCGGCTTCCGCATCGCCGCCGACCCCGGCACGGACTATCTCACCGGAGGGGTCAGCGCGGGGTGCTACGGGATGGTCTACAAAGAAGGCTGATTCAAGCGGAGACGCTCCGATTTTAAAGGCCTCCCTGTGTAAGGG
>CALJDB010000347.1 GCA_938023775.1 uncultured Clostridia bacterium | reverse complement strand
AAAATACTCTGCGCGGAGGGAACGTGCGCCCCAAAGGGGCGTGCGCTGAGCGGAGCGTTCCTTCTCATCCGGGAGCCCAGCGTAGCGGGTCCCGGATGATTTTATTCCGCCTGCTCTACAAGGCGTTTGCGCCTCTTCCAAGCGCCGGAGTAGTAATAAATCATGTCGATCGAGATCGGTCCGAGGCGGGCGAGGGCATCGCCGAGGAGAAAGCCGAGGACGTCGAGGTCGCAGGCATAGGCGAAGAAAAAGCTGAAGCCTACGCGCAGGACGAGTCCGTCGAGAATGCCGCCGATCATGCTGAGCAGCGTAAAGCCGGTGCCGGTGACGACGGCGTCATAGAACAGCAGCGAGGAGAGCAGATAGATCAGGCAGATCACGGGCATAAAGCGCGGCGCAAAGTCGATGACCGCCTCGTCGGGCGTAAAAAGCCCGAAAATGAAGCGCGGAAATGAGAGCGAAGCGGCGGAGAGCAGCAGCGAAAACGCGATCGTGAGCACCGCCGTGCAGCGCAGGATGGTTTTCACGCGGTCGCGCCGCTCCGCGCCGATGTTCTGCGCCACGAGCGTGCTGCCCGACTGCATAACGGAGGAGGAGAAGATGTTTGCGAGGTGATAGAACTTGTCGCTGATGGAGTAGGCGGCGGATTCGTTGAGCCCGAAAAGGTTTACATAACCCATCATCACGAGCTGCGTGCCGGTGATGAAAATGCTCCGCACCGCGACGGGGAGACCGAGGCGGAGCATCAGCCAGAGCTTTTTCCAGTCCACGGCGAACGAGCGCAGGCGGAAATCAAAGCCGAAGCGCTCGCGCCGGCGGTAGAGAAAGGCGACGGAAAACGCGAGCGAGAGACCCTGACCGAGTACGGTGGCGACGGCGGTGCCTGCCGCGCCCATCTCGAACACGACGACGAAGAGCAGGTCGCCGATAAGGTTGAAACCCGCTGCGACGGCGATGAAGATGAGCGGGCGCTTGCTGTCGCCCATGCCGCGCAGGACGGAGCTTACGGCGTTATAGCCGAAGATGAGCGGCAGACCGACGCTCGTGATGCGCAGATATCCGAGAGCGCCGCCAAAGGCGTCCGCGGGCGTGTTCAGCAGCGTGAGAATATCGCGCGCGAAAAAGAGCGTCCCGGCGGCGCAGACGACGGAGAGCGCCGCCATCTCGGTCAGCAGCGTGCCAATCGTGGCGTTATACTCGTCGCGCCGGTGCGCGCCGGCAAGCTGGGAAATCAGAATCTGCCCGCCGCCGGCAAAGCCGAGACCGATGTTCGTGAAGATGTTCAGCATTTTTCCGCCCATCGTGACGGCGACGATGCCGGTGCTGCCGACGAACTGACCGATGATGATCGTGTCCACCATATTGTAGATGCTGTTCAGCAGATTCGCGAGCAGAAAGGGCACGAAAAAGCGCAGCAGCATCGGCATAACGGCGCCCTCGGTGAAGTCGGTTCCGAGGCTTTTATGCTCCGTCATGCGCGCCCTTCCTGTTCCCGGCGGAGGCGCTCGGCGCGCGCAGCCCGCATTTTCGCCATGTCAAAGCGGTCCGGCTCGGTCCGGAGCGCGGTCAGGAAGCGGTCGGCGAGATCGGGCCAGATCTCCGCCTGCGTACCCGTGCCGGGTCCGTAAGCGTGCTCGCCGGAGCCAAAAATGTGCAGCTCGCTTGCGATGCCGAGCCCCTGAAGCGCAGCGAAAAGCTCCATGCTCTGCGTCATCGGAACGGCGGGGTCCGGCGCGGAGTGGAACAGCACCGTGGGCGCACTCTGCTCGCCGAGGAGGTTCAGAACGCTCCAGCGTTCGAGCTCCTCGCGCTCGAAAAAGCCGGGCTGGCCGTAAATGGCGTTTGCCATCATCGTGAAGGCGTTCGTCAGCTCCGTGACGGCGTAGAGCAGGACGCAGGCGTCCGGGCGCAGCGTCTCCGGCTCGGCAATGCCGCGGAAAACGGCGGGGGAGTTCCAGCAGCTGCCGTAACAGGCGGCGAGATGACCGCCCGCGCTCGCGCCGCATACGGCGACGAAGGGACTTTCGAGCCGCAGCTCGGCGGCGTGGCTGCGGATGAACGCCATGGCGAGCGCGACTTCGCGCAGCGGGGCGGGGAAAACCGTGTGCTCCGCGCCGCAGTCAAGCGTTGAATAGCGCAGGACGAGCGAGGCATAACCCAGTGCGGCGAAGCGTGCCGCGACGGGCGCACCTTCCACCTCGGCGCAAAGCTGATAGCCGCCGCCGGGCAGGATCAGGATCGCCGCCTTTGCCCCACCTTCCGGCAGATAGGCGGTCAGCGCGGCATGGGGATCGGAAAATGGCAGGGAAATGGGTCTTGTCTCCATTTTTTGTTCGCTTCCTTTCAAACGCTCCGCTGGGTGTGGCGGAGGGCAAAATCGCCGAGGGCGCTGCGCCGGGCAGAGAGCGCACCCACGGGACAAAATTCCTGACAGCAGAAGCAGCGGATGCATGCTCCGCGGTCAATGCGCGAGCGCTTTTTGACGAGCGCGATCGCCTTTGCGGGGCAGAGTCTGGCGCATTTTCCGCAGCCGACGCATTTTTTCGCGTCCAGCCGCGGGCGGACGGCGAGAATATCCTTCGCCGCGCGGTTCAGCACGCCGCCGAGCCCGCGGTCGGCGAGAAAATGCTCCATCCCGGCGTCCGCGCTCGCGGTGTCGAAGTCCGGTGTGCGGAAGGGCGCGAGGTCGCCGATGACCGGGACGGGCGCCGCCGTTTCCGGTGCAAAGCCGCGCCGCACGGCGGCGGCGAGGGTCGGTACCTGCGCGCAGGAAAGCCCGATGAGGTCGGCGCAGACGAGATCGAGCGTGTAGGGGCTCTCCGAGGCGAAAAGCGCGCCCAGATGCCGCGGCGTGCCCGCTGTCGGACCGTTGCCCTCCATCGCGTCCACAGCGTCGACGATGTTCACGGCGGGGCGGAAATATTCGTTTAGATCAAGCAGCATGTCGGCAAACTGCGCGTAGTCCGGAAAGCGGTAGTGATACGCGGGCTTTGTGAGCCCCGGCACCGCGCCGAAGAGGTTTTTCACGGCGCAGGAGAGCCCCATCATGCCGTGGCTTTTCAGCTTGCAGAAGTTCACGATGAGGTCCCCGCCGTCCAGCCAGCCGGTGTAGTCAAAGTCGCGCAGCTGGGCGGCGTCGGGGTATTTCGCTTTCTTCACGGAAAAATCGCCGTTCAGCGCCGCGCCACAGTTGCGCAGCCCCGTCGCGCTGTAAACGCCCTCCAGATAGCCGCGCGTGAACGGTCCGCCGGGGGAGTCCCCGACCGTCACGGACGCGCCCCGCGCGGTGAGATACTCCGTCAGCGCCGCGAGCAGCGCCGGATGGGTCGTCGCCGCCTTTTCCGGGCGCAGCGCCGTCACGAGGTTGGCTTTCACGAGCACCCGCGCGCCGGGCTGGGTGTCCCGCAGGGCGGGGAAGTGGTCCGCCAGCTCCGCGACGGCGGCGCGGCAGCGCTCCGGCGAATAGTCCGCGCAGGCGGCGGCGTAAACGGGCGTCAGCGGGTCTCTCATACGATCTCAAACGTTCCGCCGCAGGACATGGGATGCAGCCGTCCGGGCAGATACTCCTCCAAAATCTGATAGGCGTGCGCCCCGGTGCAGTGACCGGTGTAATAAACGGTGTTCGGATACGCGGCGAGGCGCTCGCCGACGGCGCGGATGAGCGAGTCCGGCTCGTCCGTCCCCGTGCCGGGGCGGGTGAGGTGGAAGCCGGCGAACACGGCGTCCGGCGCGCGCCCGGCGATCTCCGCGGCGCGGTCCAGAATGTTCACGATCCCCCGGTGGGCGCAGCCGGCGAGCAGCACGAGCAGCCCGTTTTCCGAAAGGAGCAGGTTCTGCTCATGCCCGAAGTCGTCCGCATGCCCCGCCTCACGGAAGGAGGCGAAGGAGCCGGACAGCAGCGCCGTTCCCGGCTCGTCGGAGAAAAGCGTCAGCCCCGGCGCAAGCTGCTCCAGCGGCTCCGTGAAGCGCAGCCGCGCAGCGAAGCGCGAAGCGAGGGCAGGAGAGACGCCGACGTCCTCCTCGATGCCGTCCGGACACAGCGCGCCATGGGGCTCCAGCGCGCTCCGGCGCAGGCAGAGCGCCGCGCGCTCGTTCCGTTCCAGAAACGCCTCCATCCCGCCGGAATGGTCATAGTGACCGTGGGAGAGCACGGCGAGGTCCGCCGAAGCAAGGTCCACGCCGAGCGCCGCGGCGTTCCGCACCAGCAGCGCACCGTCCGGACCCGCATCGAAGAGGATGCGGTGCCCCGCCGCTTCCACAAAAAGGCTGAGCCCATGGGCGCACGCCACCGGACCCGCCGCGCTGTTTTCCATCAAAACCGTCAGCTTCATGCCTTGCCTCCGCGCTCGTTTTGGTATATTATACATGATACCGGACAAAAAATCAAAGATTTCCGTTGCGGCACGGCGGAGTTTTTGGTAAAATCAAGAAAAAACGGGGAGTGAATGCGAATAATGGACTATTCTGTCACAGCCGGGACCGGCGCGCTTACGGTGCGGGCGGACGCCGTCCGCTGCGGCGCGGACCTCGCCGTCGCGGTCGCGGGCGGCACGGGACCGCATATCGGCGCGGCGGCGCTCGGCGAATATGAGCCGGAGCGCGGGAGCGCCACGGTGAGCTGTATCACCGTCCGTACCCACCGGGACGACCGCGTGGCGTGCCGCTTTGCAAAGCGCCTCGCCGCCGCGCTCGGCTGCACGGTCTCCGTCAGTGCCGGGCTGCACATTGACGGCGCGGGCGAGGCGGAGATCGCCGCGCTGGTGGAAAACAGCGAGCGCTGCCTCGATAAGCTGCTCGCGGAGCTGAAGGAGGATGAGACATGAGACTGATCGTCGGGATCTCCGGCGCGAGCGGCGTTATCATGGGCCGCCGCCTGCTGGAAACTCTGCGTGCGAGCGCGGACGCGGAGATACACCTCATCGTGACGGAGGCGGCGGAGCGCACATGGGCGCTCGAGTGCGATAAGCCCATCCGGGAGCTCTATGACCTCGCGGATGTCGTTTATGATAACCACGACCTCGCCGCCGCGGTCGCGAGCGGCTCGTTCCGGACGGACGGAATGATCGTTCTGCCGTGCAGCATGAAAACGCTCGCCGGCATTGCGAGCGGCTATGCGGAAAATCTGCTCCTGCGCGCCGCGGACGTCTGCCTGAAGGAGGGACGTCGGCTCGTGCTCTGCCCGCGTGAAATGCCGCTTGGACGCATCCACCTCCGCAACCTGACACTCGCCGCCGAGGCGGGCGCCGCCATCGTTCCTCCGATGCTGACGTTTTATAACCGCCCGACGA
>CALJDB010000346.1 GCA_938023775.1 uncultured Clostridia bacterium | reverse complement strand
CGAGACCGAGCCCGAGAAAACCGCCCGAGCCGATGGAATACAGCGACTGCACGATCTGATAGCCGGCAGCGCTCGTGTCGGCGAACGGATCCCGCCACGACACGATGCGCTTGTGCACATAGGGCACGAACTTGCCCGCGATCAGCAGCAGCGCGCCCGCGCCGCCCATGCCGATGAGCAGGTACGAGAGCTTGATGCCGCCGACAAACATCATCACGATCGCCAGCGCCATGATGATGATCGACGCCGACAGATGCGGCTCGAGCATGAGCAGGATGACGATGCCGCCGGTGATGACCATGAACGGCACAACGCCGTAGCGGATCGTCTGCATCTGGTCTTTGTATGTGCAGATCATGCTCGAGAAAAACAGCACGACCGCGATCTTTGCGATCTCCGACGGCTGAAACGTCGTAAAGCCGAGGCTCAGCCACCGGCGCGCGCCGCCGCCGACCACGCCGATGTGCGGGATCCAGACGATGGCGAGCAGGAAAATGCTCACGCCCAGCAGCGCGAGCGACCAGCGGCGGTACGTCGCCATGCGCACGTTGGAAAACAAAATCATACCCACGACGCCGGCCACGGCGAAGCCTGCCTGCCGGACGAAATAATACGTCGGCGACTTGCCCTGCGCATAGGCGCGGGCAAAGCTCGACGAGAGCACCATGATGACGCCGATCGCCAGCAGCAGCAGCGTGAGCACGAAAAACGGCAGGTCAAAGCTGCCGCGCTTTGCCCCGGCAGCCGCCCCTGTCCGGCGCGCAGGAAGTCTCAGACCGGATATATTCATGAACGCACCTCCCTGCGCTGCGGCGCGCTCACGCACCGAAGCGGTGGAACACGCCAATAAACGACAAAACTGCAAACAGCACCGTCACGCCGGCAAACAGCGCCACGATCTGCTTTTCCTTCCACTTGTGGCCCGTCCAGCCGCCCATCTCCAGATGGTGGTGGAACGGGGACATCCTGAACACGCGCTTGCCGTGCGTGAGCTTGAAATAGCCGACCTGAATGATGTCCGAGAGCGCCTCGACGATGTACATGATGCCGACCGTCACGAGGATGAGCGGCATATCGTAGGCGAAGGCCAGCGCCGCGACTGCGCCGCCGAGAAAGAGCGAGCCCGTGTCGCCCATGAACACCTTGGCCGGATTGAAGTTATAGATCAAAAAGCCCAGCAGGCCGCCGGCGATGCCGGAGGCGAACACGCCGAGGGACAAAAACCGCTCGCCCCAGAGAATGGACAGCACGGCAAAAAAGATGCACACCGGCATCGTCGTGCTCGCGGCGAGACCGTCCACGCCGTCGGTGAGGTTCACGGAGTTGACCGTGCCGACGATGACGAAGGCGGCGAAGATGACGTAAAGCACCTCGTTCAAGGCGAAGGTGACGTTGAAAAACGGGACGTAAACGTCGATGCAGTGGGGCGTTTCGCTGACCTTCAGCAGCCCGAAGAGCTTCAGCAGGTAGATGAACGCGACGGCGACGGCGAGCTGGAGCAGAAATTTCTGCCGCGCCGTGAGACCGAGATTCTGCTTGTGCTTGAGCTTTTCAAAATCGTCCAGAAAGCCGATCGCGCCGTAGATCAGGGCGAAGATGAGCACGAAAATATGGCTGTAATCGCCCTTCGCCATGCTTTGCCAGCCGACGGTCAGGCAGACCGCCGTCACCGCGGCGATGAACATCAGGCCGCCCATGGTCGGCGTGCCCTCCTTGCTGCGGTGCCATGTCGGACCGATCTCCTTGATGGACTGCCCCGCCTTGATGCGGCGCAGGAACGGCACGAGCCACGCGCCCACGAGCGCGCTCACGGCAAAGCCGATGACGAACGACAGGATCAGTTTCAGCGTCATTTTTGTTTCCTTCTTCTCTCCAGTATTTCCGCGACGACCTCGCGCTCGTCGAGGTGGTGCTTGACATGATTTACCTCCTGATAGGTCTCATGTCCCTTGCCCGCGAGGACGATCACGTCGCCGGGGCGGTGGTTTTCGATGGCGTATTCGATCGCCTTCACGCGGTCCGTGATGGCGATATACTTCTTCTTGCCGCCGGTGCAGCCGGCGACGATCTCGCGGATGATCTCGTCCGGGTCCTCCGTGCGGGGATTATCGGAGGTGACGATGGTGAAATCGGCGAGCTCCGTCGCAATGCGCCCCATGACAGGGCGCTTCGTGCGGTCGCGGTCCCCGCCGCAGCCGAAAAGCGCCACGACGCGGCCCGGCGAGGTCTCCCGCACGGTGCGGAGCACGTTTTCGAGCGCGTCCGGCTTGTGGGAATAGTCGATCAAAATCGTGTAGTCTCCGTCCGTCGGAACGGTCTCCACGCGGCCCTTTACGCCGTGGGCAGAGCCCAGCGCGGCGGCGGCGCGCTCAAGCGGGATGCCGAGCGACATCGCGCACGCGAGCACGTCGAGCGCGTTATAAACGGAGAAGCGTCCGGGAATTTTGAGCTCCACGCGCTGGATGTCCCCGATCGTGACGGCGCAGAACTTCACGCGGTCCGGCAGGAGCTTTACGTCCTTCGCAACGAGGTCCGCCTCGTTGCGGTCAATGGAATAGGTCAGCACCGGGCTTTCGGCGTGCTCGATCATATAGCCGCCCCATTTGTCGTCCAGATTGATGACCGCGCGGGAGCAGCGGGAGAAAAGGCGCGACTTTGCCTCGGCATACGCTTCCATTGTACCATGGAAGTCAAGATGGTCCTGCGAGAGATTCGTATAAACCGCCGCGGCGAAGTGAACACCCGCGACGCGGTCGAGCACGAGGGCGTGGGAGGAGACCTCCATCACGACGTGGGTGCAGCCGGCGTCCGCCATGCGGCGGAAGAGCTCCTGAAGCTCATAGCTCTCCGGCGTCGTGCGCTCGGCGGGCTCCTCCGCCGCGCCGATCATGTTTGCGTTCGTGCCGATGAGCCCGACCTTCGCGCCGAGGGCTTCCTCCAAAACGTGCTTGATGAGCAGTGTGGAGGTCGTTTTTCCGCTTGTTCCGGTGACGCCGATGATCTGCATCTCCCTCGCCGGATGGCGGAACCACGCGGCGGAGACGAGCGCGAGCGCTTCGCGGCTGTTTTCCACCTGCACGTAGGGCACGTCGCCCTCCGGCGGCGTCTGGCAGAGCACCGCGGCGGCTCCGGCGGCGACGGCGGCGGGGATGAAGCGGTGGCCGTCGCTCTCATAGCCCACAACGGCGGCGAACAGATCGCCGGGCTGCGTTTTGCGGGAATCGTAGCTGACGCCGCCGATCTCCGTCTCCGGGTCCGCCGTCATCGCGGTGACGGCGACGTCCTGCAAAAGTTCCTTCAGTTTCATAGTCTTGTTCCTCCCTTCGCTTGGGAAAAATTCATTAATAAAATGCCTCGCAGAGTTTGCGGCGCGCACGCCGCAAATAGATTCAAATCCATTTTTCGGCGCGACACGTGCGTGCCGAAAAATTCTTTGCGCGGAGGGAACGTGCGAGCCGCAGGCGAGTGCGCTGAGCGGAGCGTTCCCTTCTCAAGCGGGAGCCCAGCGAAGCGGGTCCCGCTTGACTTTTCTTAGTTTCTGGCAGATGCGTTGTAGTCCGTGTCGACGAGTCCGACCTCGACGACCGTGCCGTAGGGCACCTTGGTGCCCGGCTCGACGCTCTGGCGGGAGACGACGACGCTCTGGGAGTCCGTCACGGAGTGGCTGGACGTGTTGATGAAGAGCGCTTCATAGCCGAGGCGCTGGCGCGCGATGTCGTAGGTCAGGCCCGTGAGGTCCGGGACCTCCGTCATCTCGTCCGGCGGCGTTGCGTCGGCGTAGAGCACGATCTGGCTCTGGGCGGCGACGACGGAGTTTGCCGCCGGGAGCTGCATCGTGACGGTCGCGCCTGCGCCGTAGGTGCGGAAGCTGAGGCCCATCGCGGCGAGCTGCTCCTTTGCCTCCTCGACCGTGAGACCCGTGAGGTCCGGAACGCTGCGGTCGAGATTTGCGAGCTCCGCCTCCGTGTACTCGGCGTCCACGCCGAGGTAAGGCAGGATATCCGCCATCATATTACCGACGGTCGGCGCGCCCATAGCGCCGCCGGAGACCGCCGTGCCGCACGCCTCGTCCGGGTTATCGAGCAGGACGAGGATGCAGATCTGGGGATCGTCCATCGGCGCGACGCCGATGAAGGAGACAATGTATTTTTTCTGGCCGCCGACCTCAAGGACCGTGTCCGTCGAGGTGCCGGTCTTGCCGCCGATGCGGTAGCCGGCGACGTAGGCGTTTTTGCCGGTGCCCTCCACCTTGTCGCAGACGACCTGCTCCAGAATGGAGCACATGGTCTTGCTCGTCTCCTCGCTGATGACCTGCCGCAGCACGGTCGGCTCCGTCGCGGAGACGGTGTTGCCCTCGCTGTCGATAACCGTCTTCACGAGATAAGGCTGCATCAGATAGCCGCCGTTCACAACGGCGCTCATCGCGCGCACGAGCTGGAGCGGGGTGATGTTGAAGGTCTGACCGAAGGAAGCCGCCGCGAGCTGGGTCTGGTTATAGGGGTCTTCAAACACCGCGTCGCTCCACCAAATGCTGCCAGCCTCGCCGCTGAGCTCGATGCCGGTCGTCTCGCGCAGTCCGAAGGCGTCCACATAGTCATAGAATTTGCTTGCGCCGATCTTCTGTGCGATCTGGATCATCGCGACGTTGCAGGAATGCTGTAAGCTCTGGGTCAGCGTCTGGCTGCCGTGGCCCTCGCGCTTCCAGCAATGTCTGCCGTCCTCGCCCTGATCGCCGACGACCTGAATGAAGCCGCCGCAGTAAAAGCTGCTGGTCTTCGCATCGACGACGCCCTCCTCGAGCGCCATGGCGACGGTCAGAGGCTTGAACGTGGAGCCCGGCTCATAGCTGTCCTCGACCGCCTTGTTGCGCCACTGCGCCTTCTGCGCCTGATTGAAGATCGTCTCGCGCACGGTCTCGTCCGTGGTCTCTGCCATCTTTTCCCTGACGCGGTCGCTGACCTCCTGATAGTTGTTGCAGTCGAAGTTATCGAGCGAGACCATGCCGAGGATCTCGCCGGTGTTGACGTCCATCGCGATGGCAGCCGCGCCGTTCTGTACGCCGTAATCGGCGACCGCCTGCGTCAGATGCTTTTCGAGGTAATACTGGATGGTCGTGTCGATCGTCGTGACAACGCTGTAGCCGTCCTCGGCATCGTAATAGTCCTCATACTTCGTGTAGAGCATATCGGTGCCGTAAGCATTTTTTGCGCGGACGATGCGGCCGGCGGAGCCGGTCAGCACGCTGTCAAGCTGGAGCTCCAGCCCGGCGAGACCGCTGTTTTCG
>CALJDB010000345.1 GCA_938023775.1 uncultured Clostridia bacterium | reverse complement strand
AAATATCCACGACGCCGAAGACGACGCGCTTCGTTTTTTCGAGCTTCAGATCCCGTCCCCTCCTCTCTGCGGAAAAGTCTATGCGCGCTGCAAGCCAAAACTTCCCCGGCGCCGGTCAGCCGGAGCCGGGGAAGCTGAAAAAATTACGGGTGCTTGGCGCGAAAGAACGCTTACTTGCTGTTGAAGATCTTGAAGATGCTGTCGAAGGGGTCCTCCTCCGTGTCCGTGCCGCGCTCTTCCGCCTTCGGCGCCTCGGCGGGCTTGGCTGCCTCGGCTGCCATGCCGGAGGCGGCGGAGAAAAGCTCCTCGGCCTTGGCTTCCACGCCGGCGGGCTTCGCGGCGGTCTTGCTGTCTTCAAAGCCGGTGGCAATGACGGTCACGCGGATCTGGTCCTCCATCGCGTCGTCGAAGGTCGCGCCGAAGATGATGTTCGCGTCCGGATGCGCAGCCTCCTGCACGAGGCTCGCGGCGGCTTCGACGTCCTCAAGGCCCATATCGGCGGAGCCGGTGATGTTGATGAGCACGCCGTGCGCGCCGTTGATGCTGGTCTCCAGCAGCGGGCTCTCGATGGCGGCGCGGGCTGCCTGCTCCGCCTTGTCCTTGCCGTCGGCAACGCCGACGCCCATGTGGGCGTAGCCCGCGTCCTTCATGATGCAGGTGACGTCCGCAAAGTCGAGGTTGATGAAGCCGGTGTTCTTGATGAGGTCGGAGATGGAGACCACAGCCTGACGCAGCACGTCGTCCGCGATCTCGAAGGCGTTCGCGAACGTGACCTTCTGATCGGTAGCGAACTTCAGGCGGTCATTGGGGATGATGATAAGGCTGTCAACCTTGCCGAGCAGCTCCTCGACGCCGCGCTTGGCCTGCTCCGCGCGCCGCTTACCCTCGAAGGTGAACGGGCGGGTGACGACGCCGACGGTCAGGATGCCGGCTTCCTTGGCGATCTCCGCCACGACGGGAGCCGCGCCGGTGCCTGTGCCGCCGCCCATGCCGGCGGTGATGAATACCATGTCCGCGTCCTCAAAGCACTTGGCGATATTGTTGCGGTTTTCCTCCGCGCTGCGCTTGCCGACGTCCGGGTCGGAGCCCGCGCCCTGTCCATGTGTCAGCTTTTCGCCGATCTGGATCTTCTGGTCCGCGTTGGAGATCGCGAGCGCCTGCTTGTCCGTGTTGACGGCGATAAATTCCACACCCTTGGTGCCGGAGCTGACCATGCGGTTGACAACGTTGTTTCCCGCGCCGCCGACGCCGACGACCTTCAGCGTCACAACATTTTCCGGACCGGTTTCAGGTACGAATGCCATATCTATTTCCTCCCAATAATTTATCCGATTGCGGCGCTTCGCCGCTTAGTATTTTGAAATCCGGGGCTGCAAAATCTGAATATTCAATTTATTCTAATCCATTTTTCCGTCAAGGTCAATGTTTTTTTGGCGGATGGACAGATTTTTCACGGTTTAGTCATAAGTGAGGTGGGCGCGGCGGTCGATGCTGAGGTCCAGCGTGCCGCGGTCGCCCTCCGCGAGCGCATCCACGGCGCTCAGGAGCACTTGGAATTTATACTCCAGATCGTCGTTCGTGCCGAGCTTCACGGTGAAGCGCCCAAGATAATCGAAGCTGGGGCTTGCAACGTTGGAGATGTCGATATAGGTGACGTCCCCCTGCATGCCGAGGTCGGAGATCTGACGCAGGATGGCGGCGAGATAGTTCACCTTCGGCTTTTCCGCGTCGCCCGCGGCGATGATCTCGCCGACGTCCGGCGCGATGGGCGTGATGCCCTCCACGCGGATGAGCCCCGCGAGGTCGCCGCTCTGCGCCTCGGCGAGGAGCTTGCAGGTGCGGTCGATGACCCAGACGCCCGTCTCCGTCGTGACGCAGGCGATGGCGCTGCTCTCCGTGACCGTGATGACCACGGTACCGGGCCAGACGCGGTCGACCGAGGCGGTCTCCACGTAGGGCAATCGCGAGAAGATGCGGCTGTTCGCGGTGAAGCGGTTTAAGAAAAAGAGGTTATCCCCCGTCTCGATGCCGCTCGCCTCGATGACCTCCTCGCTCGTATAAAACGAGTTGCCGCGCACCTCGATCGTCGAGACGCGGAAAAAGACGGAGAGCGCGAGCGCGAGCGCCGCGCATACGATGAGGAACGACACCGGCGCGAAGAGCGCGCTGCGTTTTTTCTTTTTTCTTGCGCTTTGGTTCATGGTCAAAGTCCGATGCCTCCTGCTTTGCTTTAGTTTGCATCCCGTCCGGCGGGATTATTCCCGGCGCACGTCCGCGCCGAGGGCGCGGAGCGTCCCGGCAAGGCGGTCGTAGCCGCGCTCGATATGTCCGCTGTCGCGCACGGTGCTCTCCCCCTCCGCGGCGAGCGCGGCGACGACCATCGCAGCCCCGCCGCGCAGGTCGCACGCCGTGAGCGGCGCGCCGGTGAGCCGGCGGACGCCCGTCACCATCGCGACGCGGCCCTCCGTGCGGATGTCCGCACCGAGGCGGCGGAGCTCCGCTACATGGCGGAAGCGGTTTTCAAAGATGTTTTCCACAAAAACGCTCGTGCCGTCGGCGCGCAGGCTCGCCGCCATGAGCAGCGCCTGAGCGTCTGTCGGGAAGCCGGGATAGGGCTTCGTGACGACCGGGCGGCAGGCGCGCATCGCCCCGCTGCGGCGCAGCCGGACGCTGCTGCTGCCCGCGACGACGGCGCAGCCCATCTGGCGCAGCACGGCGCAGACGGTCTCGATATGCGCCGGGACCGCGTCCGTCAGCAGCACGTCGCCGCCCGCGGCGGCAGCGGCGCAGAGATAAGTCGCGGCGGCGATGCGGTCCGGCATGACGCGGTGCTCCGTCACGGCGCGGGGAGCAAAACCCGCGACGGCGATCTCCGGCGTTCCCGCGCCGGAAATTTTCGCGCCCGCGGCGCAGAGAAAGCGCTGGAGGTCCTCGATCTCCGGCTCGCGCGCGGCGTTCGTGATGACGGTCTCGCCCTCCGCCGCGCAGGCGGCGAGCATGGCGTTTTCCGTCGCGCCGACGCTGGGGAAATCGAGATTGAGATGCGTTCCGCGCAGACCGCGCCCGGCGCGGCAGACGACCTCGCCGCCGGTCTCCTCCACCTCCGCGCCGAGGGCGCGGAGCGCGGCGAGATGCAGATCGATCGGGCGGCTGCCGAGCTCGCAGCCGCCGGGCGTGGAGAGCCGAACCTCCCCGCAGCGCGCTAAAATCGCACCCATATACATCACGGACGAGCGCATCTTTAACATGAGAGCGTGGGGAATGTGGTTTTCGCTCATTCCGGAGGAGTCTACCATAATTTCCCCTCCGTTTTGCATCACGCGGCAGCCGAGGTGGCGAAGAATCTCCGCCGAGGCGTCCACATCCAGCAGATGCGGGCAGTTCGTGAGGCGGGTCTCCCCGCCGCTCAGCAGGCTCGCCGCCAGGATCGGCAGCACCGCGTTCTTGCTCCCCTGCACCGCCGCGCTCCCGCGCAGCTCGTTTCCGCCGCAGACGCTCCAGACCGGCATGATCGCACCCTCCGCTTACACTTGAATTTTTCAAGTCATCCTATGCAGAGGGACAAAAAGCGTGCGTTTATTTTACAAATCCGAGAATCAGCGACGCGATGCGCTCCGCCGCGTCGGGAACGCCGCCGTCGCGCATGTCGAGCGCCATTTTTTCGAGCGTCTCCCGGTCGCGCAGCAGCGCGGCGGCGGCTTCATAGAGCCCCGCGGCGTCAAATTCGCCCTCGCGGAGCACCCTTGCCGCGCCCGAAGCGGCGAGCGCTTCGGCGTTTCGCTCCTGCTGGTGGTTCGTGACGTTCGGGCTCGGCACGAGCAGCGCGGGCTTGCCGAGCAGCTGAAGCTCGCTGAGCGTCGCCGCACCGGAGCGGCACATCACGAGGTCCGCGGCGGTCATCGCCGTGCCCATATCGTAAATATACTCGCGGATCTCCGCGCCGCGGTCCGCGGCGTCGGCGAGCCCGCGCTCCGCCATGCGCTCCGTCAGCTGGGCATAGCCGCGGCGCCCCGCGGAATGGAGCAGGGTGAACTCCCGCCTTTCGCAGCAGAGCGCGGCAAACGCCGGCATCATCGCGTTGATATGTCCGCTGCCGAGGCTGCCCCAGACGGAGAGCAGCAGCGGCTTATCCGCCGGAACGCCGAGCTTTGCCTTGGCTTCCGGCTGCGTGAGCGCGGAAAACTCCGTCCGCACGGGCGTCCCGGTGTATTCCACGCGGGCGCGCTTCGGGTAATTGCCCGCGACGTGGGCAAAGCCGACCATCACGCAGTCGACCATACCGGCGAGCATCTTCGTCGTGAGCCCCGGCACGGCGTTGGATTCGTGGACCAGCGTCGGGATGCCGAGCTCGTGGGCGGCGCGGAGAGCCGGGTAACAGACATAGCCGCCCGTGCCGACGACGGTGTCGGGCGCGAAATCGCGGATGATCGCCTTCGCCGCCCGCGTCGCGGTCAGGACGGTCTTCGCCGTGTGGAGATTATGCTTCAGCCCCGCAAGGGAGATGCTGCGGCTTAAGTTGCTGATCTCTACGGTGCGGATCGGGTAGCCCTCCCGCGGGACGAGCTCCGTCTCCATCATCCCCTGCGCGCCGATGAATAAGATCTCCGCGTCCGGCACCGCTTCACGCAGGCGGCTCGCCACGGCGAGCGCCGGGTTGATATGGCCCGCGGTGCCTCCGCAGGCAAAGATGAATTTCATTTCTGAGCGCCTCCCTGATTCTGCGGCGTCCGCGGAACCTTCCGCTTCGGGCGGATGAATTTTTTCTCCGGAATGTCGCGCGAGATAGACAGGATGATCCCCATTTCGGCGAGCTGGATGAGCAGTGCGGTACCGCCGTAAGAGAAAAACGGCAGCGAAATGCCCGTGCAGGGGATGAGATTCGTAACGACGGCGACGTTCAGGATCACCTGAAACGCCAGCAGCGCCGTGATCCCCGCGCAGACGAGCGCGCTGTAGCGGTCGCGGCAGTGCATCGCGAGATAAAACCCGCGGCAGATGAGCAGCGCGAAGAGCGCCAGAATGAGCGCCGCGCCGATGAAGCCGAGCTCCTCGCAGACGACGGCGAAGATGAAGTCGTTGTGCTCCTCCGGCAGATAGAGGTATTTCTGGCGGCTGTTGCCGAGCCCGAGCCCGCTGAAGCCGCCGCTGCCGACGGCGTAAAGGCTCTGGACGATCTGGTAGCCCGTGTCGCTCGTGTCCGCGAAGGGGTCGAGCCACGCGGTGATGCGGTCGGAGGTGTAGTCCGTGGCGGTGAGGACGATCGCGCCCAGCAGCGTGATCGCGCCGAGTCCCGCGCCGAACCAGATAAGCCGCGTTCCGCCGAGAAACATCATCGTCGCCGTGATGAGCACGATGATGATGGAGGCGGAAAAGTGGGGCTCCAAAACCAGCAGTCCGATGATGACGGCGGCGACCGCCGCGAAGGGCAGGACGCCGTATTTGAAGGTGCCCATCTTGTTCTTGAAGCGGCAGATGAGCTGCGCGTCGAACAAAATGACGGCGATCTTCGCGATCTCGGAGGGCTGGAACGTGACGCCCGCGACCTCAAACCAGCGGCGCGCGCCGTTGACGCGCTTGCCGCCGACGAGCACGAGCAGCAGCATGACGCCCGCGAAGAGGAGGATAACGCCGGAAAAGCGGCGGTAAAACCCGATCGGAAAGCGCGAGGCGACGATCATGATGGCAACGCCGACCGCCGCGAACAGCAGCTGGCGCGTGAAGAAATAAGTCGCCGTGTGCTTCGTGGAGCTCGAATAATAAGCGCGCGCGAAGCTCGCGGAGAGCACCATCACGACGCCGATGGTCAGCAGCAGCAGCGTCAGCAGCAGAAACGCGCCCATCAGGCAGGCGGAAACGTCAACCCGGACAAAGTCCCGCATTCGCAAAAACTTCCCGGCAGAAGTTCTCCACCGCGCTGCCCACCGGCGCCCCGGCGTGCAGCTCATGGGTCAATTCTGCCCACGCGGCCGCCGTCACCGCGCTGTCGCCGGGTAAAAGTATCTCCCGAAGCGCCTGCGCCCCTTTCGGCCAGAATCCGCCGACGATCAGCAGGAAAATCAGAAAGCAGACTGCCGTCAGCAGCAAGGCTCTGCCGTTTCTCTGCCGGATTTGCGTTCTTTTGATTCCGGAAGAAGAGTACTCTACCCGGTAACTCATG
>CALJDB010000344.1 GCA_938023775.1 uncultured Clostridia bacterium | reverse complement strand
GGTCCCTGCCGCTTCGGAAGCGGCGACCAGCTCACCGAGGACTACGACCGCATGGCCGCCGAGGTTGCCTTCAAGACCTTCTCCGATACGCTCGCGGATGCGTTTGATGCGTCCTATCTGAATATCCTGCCCATGAAGCGCTTCGAGCTCAATGAGGAGTTCAACTTCACCGACGGGCTCATTGACCCCCTGACCGATAATGCCGCCGAGGTGGACGTTTACGTCGTCTCCTCCACGGGCCGCGTCAACTTCGGCCTGCTCGCGCTGGCGCAGAAGACCGGCAAGCCCATCATCACGCTCCAGTTCTGCTGCAACAACACCACCACCACCGCCATGCTCATCAGCCGCGGCTATGAGGCTTATTCCTTCACCACTTGGGAGACCGCTGCGGACTTCCTGCGCGTGCTCCGCGTGCGCAAGGTGCTGAAGAAGACCAACGTCCTCTGCGCCACGCGCGGCAACTCCAACTTCGCCGCCGCCTCCGCCGCGGACGGCTTCATCTCTCTGGAGGAGGTCACGAAGAACCTCGGACCCCACTTTTCCTTTGTGGACGTCCACGAGCTCATCGACCAGACCCACTACATCCAGAAGCAGGAGAAATATGACGAGGCGACCACGAACTACACCCTGCCCGGCCGCGTTGTTATGAACATCAACGACGAGGATATGGCGGAGATCAACGCCAGAGCCGACGAGCTGATCGCCGGCGCCGAGGAGGTCGGGCTTGATCGCCAGTATATCGTCAACTCCCTGCGCGCGAACAAGGCGATCCGGAAGATCATGGACCACTGCGGCTGCAACGCCTTCGCCGCGCCCTGCCCGGAGATGTGCGCCACGCGCCGCCTCAACAAGGAGCAGTTCACACTCTGCCTCAACCACTCCCTGAACAACGAATTCGGCATCCCCTCCGCCTGCGAATATGACGTTCCGGGCCTGATGGCGTCAGCGTGACGCTGAAAGCCGACGGCAAGACCCCGCTTTTCAACATGGTCCCGTATAACGGACTGGACAAGCAGATCGAAAAGTTCGACGACGAGACGCTGAAGAACATGATGCTGACCTTCCACTCCGTCGCGAACCGCAAGCTGCACGGCTTCGACGCCGAGCCGGATTCTTACACGCTCCGTCCCTTCACCGGCAGCGGCTGGGGCGCCACGATGCGCCACAACTTCGAGGAGGACGCCGGTCAGGTCATCACCATGGCGCGCGTCTCCCCGGACGCGAAGAGCATCTTCGTCGCGAAGGGCACCATCGTCGGCTGCGTGGGCTACCATCTCAGCGGCTGCACCCACGGCGTGCTCTTCACCGTGCGCGACCGCGAGGACTTCTTCCATAAGCAGCTCGCCTTCGGCAACCACGCGCCGCTCGTTTACGGCGACTATGTGGAGGACGTGAAGCGCGTCGCCAAGCTGCTCGGTCTGAACGTCGTCGAGGCGTAAACCTTAAAAAAAGAAGGGAGGCGCACTTTTATGGCCGCCGATTTCAAGGAGCTGCTTCAGGAATACAGCCAGCGCGCCGACGGCTATCTGCGCGCCGTGCTCCAAGCCGAGCCGCAGCAGCGCAGCCGCACGTTTCTCTATGTCCAGCTCCGCGGCTATGTGTGCAGCAAGTTTATGCTGGAACCGGACGAGTGCGCTTCCGACAGCCTGACGGCGCTCTCGGAGGCGAGCGTCGCCAAGGTCGCGCGCATCCCGCAGGGCGAGGTCGCAGAGCGCGATCTCTCCATGAACTGCGCCGGGATCTCCTCCGTGGAGACGAAAAAGATCCTGCTCATCATCGCGCTCGCCCGCGCGCTGGGCATCAAGCTGCCGCCCTCGCTCGCCACGGAAGCGGAGACGGTAGACGACCTCGCCGCCGCAGTGGAGACCGCGCTAGCAGCGCAGAAGACATAAAACAAAAGCAGCCGGGGCGCGCCCCGGCTGCTTCCGCAGAGGGAAAGGAGACTTGGACATGCTTGACATTTCCGCATTGCGGCGGGATTTTCCGATCCTGTCGCAGGAGATCGGCGGGCGGCGGCT
>CALJDB010000343.1 GCA_938023775.1 uncultured Clostridia bacterium | reverse complement strand
CTGATGCCGTTTATACTGGTAGAGACAGCTGCGGTCATATTGATAACCCTCATTCCGGAACTGATTATGTGGATCGTATAGCAAAAGGAGGAGAACCGATTATATGCCCAACATCGCTTTTCTCTACCGCTGCGGCGGGGCTACGCCGATGGTGCTGCGGGAGGACCACCGGGCGGCGCTGCGGGCGCACGATCCGGACGGGGAGGTCCGCTTTTACGAGACGGAGGAGGAGATGCTCCGCGACGGCTTCGATGCGGAGGTCCTCATCTCGTGGGGGCGCTTCACACCGAACGAATTCTGCAATCGCTGTACGGACCTGCGCTGGATCCAGTCCATCTCCGCCGGAACGGAGGGGCTCGACCGGCTGGACGCCGTCCGCCGCGGCGTGCCCGTCACGAAGATGAGCGGCGTTCACGGTGTTCCCATGAGCGAGACGACGCTCGGCTACATCCTCTATTTCCTGCGCGGCTTCGACCAGATCGCGGCGGACCGCCGCGCCCGCCGCTGGCATAAGCCGGACGCGCCCGCACCGCGCGAGTGCCGGGACCAGACCGTGGGTATCCTTGGACTCGGCGAGATCGGCGGCGAGGTCGCGCGCCGGTGCAGCGGGCTCGGCATGCGCGTCATCGGCTGCCGCCGCTGCCCGCGCGAGACGCCCTTCGTGGACGAGGTCTACCCGGCGGACGAGATAGACCGCGTGCTTGCCGCGTCGGATTTCGTCGTCTGCCTGCTGCCCCACACGCCGGAGACGGAGCGGAGCATCGGCGCGGCGCGCTTCGCAGCGATGAAGCCCACGGCGGTGTTCATCAACATCGGCCGCGGCGCGGTCGTGGACCACGCGGCGCTCGCCGACGCGCTGGAGCGCGGCGTCATCGCCGGGGCGGCGCTCGACGCGCTGGACCCGGAGCCCCTCCCGCCGGAGAGCCCGCTCTGGGATATGCCGAACGTCCTGATCACGCCCCACTGCGCCGCCGACAGTCCGTTTTATTTTGACCGCGCCATCCCGGTGATCTGCCGGAATCTGGACGTCTATCTTCAGACAAGAAAGTGAGAGAAGAAGCCATGGAAGCTATGCAATACCCCCACCTGTTCACGCCGCTGCGGATCGGGAACGTGACGCTGAAAAACCGGATTGTGGCGTCGCCCTCGTCGCAGGGGGACGTGAACCATG
>CALJDB010000342.1 GCA_938023775.1 uncultured Clostridia bacterium | reverse complement strand
AGAGCTGCCGCGTCATCGTGCCGGATAACCAGCTCTCGCTCGCCATCGGCAAGGAAGGCCAGAACGCCCGCCTCGCCGCAAAGCTGACAGGCTACAAGATCGACATCAAGCCCGAGAGCGAGGCAGGCGCGCCGCTCGAGTAATAATAAGCAAGGAGGCGGCAGGGAAGACCATGCAGAAAAAAATACCGATGCGGCAGTGTCTCGGCTGCCGCGAAATGAAGCCGAAGCGGGAGCTCATCCGCGTCGTGCGCTCGCCGGAGGGGGCTATCAGCCTCGATTTCCGCGGCAAAGCCAACGGCAGAGGGGCTTATGTTTGCCCCAGCCCGGACTGCCTCAAAAAAGCGGTCCGCGCCAAGGCGCTCGAGCGCGCGCTGGAAACCCCGATCCCGGACGAAATCTTCGCGCAATTGCAGGCGCAGATGGAGGCGGGGGAGACATGAGCAGGGCATTGGGCTACCTCGGCATCGCCCGCCGCGGCGGGAATCTTGAGCTCGGCGAAGAAAACGCCAAGGCGCTCGTGAAGTCCGGCAAGGCGCGGCTGATGTGCCTCGCGTCGGACGCTTCCGACGGCGCAAAGCGCCGCGCGGAGGGCTATGTGTTTGAAACAAATGTTCCGCTGACCGTGCTGCCCTTTCCGAAGGAGCAGATCTCCGAAGCGACGGGGCGTCCCGGCTGCTCGATGGCGGCATTTGCGGACCTCGGACTCGCGGCGAGCTTCGCCGCGGCACTGGAGGAGGAATTCGGTGCGGACTATGCCCCGCTCGCAGCGGAGCTCGCCGCGAAGCGGGACAGGGCAAAAGCCCGGAAGAAGAGCGCGGGCGCGAAAAAGGGAGACAGGAGGAATTAACGTATGAGCAGTTTGGACAATAAATATAGAATTCACGAGGTGGCGAAGGATTTCGGACTTCCGAGCAAGACCGTCACGGAAATTTTGACGGACTATATCGCCGCGCCGAAAAACCACATGCAGGTGCTGGAAAACCCGGAGCTGGACGTCATCTTCGAATATCTGACCCAGCATAATCAGGTGGGCTCCATCGCGGAGATCTTCGCCGTTCCGGAAAAGCCGAAGGAGGCGCCGAAGCCCGAGGCAAAGCCCGCCGCCCAGCCCGCCGCCGCAAGGCCGGCGCAGAGCGCTCCCGCGGCGGCTCCCGCCCCCGCCGCTGCAACGAAGAAGGAAGAGCCGAAGCCCCACGTTCCCAAGCCCGCGGCGGAAAAGCGCATCGTCGATACCCGCGGCTCCACGAACACGAACCTCAGCAAATACGATGAGAAGTTCGAGACCATGGCGGGCGCGCGCGGCGAAAAGCAGCGCGGCGGCAAGGAAAAATTCAACAGCAAAAACAAGCAGCGCCAGAATATGCAGACCTCGGCGAAGCGCCGGCAGGAGGAGCGTGACAAGATGCAGCGCCTCCAGCTGGAGATCGCAAAGAAGCAGAAGCTCAAGGTCTCCATCCCCGACGAGATCAGCGTCGGCGAGCTGGCGAGCCGCATGAAGAAGACCGGCGCGGAGGTCGTGAAATGCCTCATCCGCAACGGCGTGATGGCGTCCCTCAGCCAGATCATCGACTTTGACACCGCCGCCATCATCGCGGAGGAAATGGGCTGCCTCGTCGAGCGCGAGGTCCACGTCACCGTGGAGGAGCGCCTCATCGACGACCGCGAGGACACCGCAGAGGAGCTCGTGCCGCGCGCCCCGGTGGTCGTCGTTATGGGCCACGTCGACCACGGCAAAACCAGCCTGCTCGACCGCATCCGCAAGTCCAACGTCGCCTCCGGCGAAGCCGGCGGCATTACGCAGGCGATCGGCGCTTACACCGTTGAAATCAATGGCAGCCCGATCACCTTCCTCGACACGCCGGGTCACGAGGCGTTCACCTCCATGCGCGCCCGCGGCGCGATGGTGACGGATATCGCCATCCTCGTCGTCGCGGCGGACGACGGCATTATGCCCCAGACCGTCGAGTCCATCAACCACGCCAAGGCAGCGGGCATCCCCATCGTCGTCGCCATCAACAAGATGGACGTCGTCGGCGCGAACCCGGACCGCATCAAGCAGCAGCTCACCGAGTACGACATCGTTCCCGAAGAGTGGGGCGGCGAGACCATCGTCTGCCCGATCTCCGCGAAGACCGGTCAGGGCATCGACGATCTGCTCGAAAACCTCGTCGTTCTCGCCGAGGTGCAGGAGCTGAAAGCCAACCCGAACCGCGCCGCCCGCGGAACGGTCATCGAAGCGCGTCTCGACAAGGGCCGCGGTCCCGTCATGACCGTCCTCGTCCAGAACGGCACGCTCCACACCGGCGACCTTATCATCGCCGGCACCGCCGTCGGCCGCGTGCGCGTGATGACGAACGACAAGGGGCAGCGCGTCGAGTCCGCGGGTCCGAGCGTCCCGGTGGAGATCACCGGCATGAGCGAGGTCCCCGGCGCGGGCGATGTGTTCAACGCCGTCACGGACGAGCGCATGGCGCGCGAGCTTGTTGCCCAGCGCAAGGAGCAGCAGAAAAACGAGAGCTTCGGCGTCGCCCGCAAGGTCACGCTGGACGATCTCTTCGCCCAGATCCAGGAGGGCGAGCTCAAAAACTTCAATATCATCGTCAAGGCGGACGTTCAGGGCTCCGCCGAGGCGGTTCGCACGAGTCTGGAGAAGCTCTCCAACGACGAGGTGCGCGTCAAGGTCATCCACTGCGGCGTCGGCGCCATCAACGAAAGCGACGTGATGCTCGCCGCAACCTCCGGCGCGGTCATCGTCGGCTTCAACGTCCGTCCGGACAATGCTGCGCGCGACAACGCCGCCCGCGCGGGCGTGGATATCCGCATGTACCGCGTCATCTATGACTGCATCGAGGAGATCGAGTCCGCGATGAAGGGCATGCTCGCGCCGAAGTTCGAGGAGGTCATCATCGGCCACGCCTCCGTGCGCGAGACCTATAAGGTCAGCAAGGTCGGCACCGTCTGCGGCTGCTACGTCACGGACGGCAAGATCCAGCGCGGCTGCAAAGTCCGCATCCTGCGCGACAACGTGGTCATCCACGAGGGCGATCTCGCCTCCCTCCGCCGCTTCAAGGACGACGTTAAAGAGGTCGCCGAGGGCTACGAGTGCGGTATGCAGATCGAAAAGTTCAACGACATCAAGGTCGAAGACGTGATCGAATGCTTCGTGATGCAGGAGATCAAGCGGTAACAAAGATCAACAAAAGGGCGCATCCGCCGGTGCGCCCTTTTTTCAAATTCAAAGGAGAATGCAATATGGCAAGCAACAAGCTTCAGCGGACGAACGAGGATATCCGCTTCGCTCTCTCCCGCCTGCTCCCGCAGGTGAAGGACCCGCGCGTGCAGCAGGGGGAGCTGATGAGCATCACCCATGTGGACACGACCGGCGACCTGCGCTACTGCAAGGTCAGCGTCAGCTTCCTCGGCGAGGTGAACGAAAAGGAATTTAAAAAGGGCATTAAGTCCGCGTCGCCGTGGCTGCGGCGCGAGCTCGGCGCGGCGCTCAGCCTGCGCTATACGCCGGAGCTCATTTTTGAGCTGGACCACTCCATCGAGCACGGCGCTTATATCAACAGCCTGATCGAAAAGCTCGATATCCCGAAGGAGGAGCCGCAGCATGACGACGAATGAGGCGGCGGCGCTACTTGCAGCGCACGACGGCATCGAGCTCGTGACCCACACCCGCCCGGACGGGGACACGCTCTGCTCCGCCGCGGCGCTCTGCTCCATGCTGCGCCGGATGGGCAAACGCGCGTGGCTTTTCCCGAATCCGGAGATCACGGAGAAGTTTCAGCCGCTGACGGCGGCGTATCTTGCCGGGGGGGGCGAGACGGCGGCTTACACCGTCAGCGTCGACGTCGCGGGGACGGAGATGTTCTGCCCCGGCTTTTCCGGCGCGGTCGACCTTGCGATCGACCACCATCCGAAGAATCCCGGCTTTGCCGCCGCCACGCTCCTGCGCGGCGAGAAGGCGAGCACGGGCGAGATCATTTTAGAGCTCGCCGACGCGCTCGGCTGCGGCGTCACGCCGGAGGAGGCGACGCTGCTCTATATCGCGCTCAGCACGGACTGCGGCTGCTTCTGCTACGGCAACACCTGCGCGGACACCCACCGCGCCGCGGCGCGGCTGATGGACCTCGGCGCGAACCACCGCTGGGTCAATAAGCAGTTTTTCCGCTCGTTCAGCTTCCCGCGTCTGAAGCTGGAGGGCATGATCTTCGCCACGCTCCGCTCTTACCGCGATAACCAGATCAACATCGCGGTCATCACGCTCGACATGATGCGCGAGAGCGGCGCGACGGAGGACGACTGCGACGATCTCGCCTCCCTCGCCGGGAAGGTGCGCGGCAACGTCGTGTCCATCACCGTGCGCGAGATCGCGCCGGGGCGCAGCAAGGCGTCCGTGCGCACGAACGAGCTGGTGGACGCCTCGGCGGTCTGCGCCGTGTTCGGCGGCGGCGGACACAAAATGGCATCCGGCTGCACGGTAGATCTGCCGCCCCAGACCCTCGCCGACCGCATGCTGGACACCGTGAACGAGATCTGGAAATGAACGGCATTTTACTCATAGACAAGCCCGCCGGCTGGACGAGCATGGATGTCTGCGCCAAGCTGCGCGGCGCGCTGCGCGAAAAGCGCGTGGGCCACTCCGGGACACTCGACCCGATGGCGACCGGGCTGCTCGCCGTGTTTCTCGGCCGCGCCACGCGCGCGGTGGAGTTCGCTGAGGCGGCGGAGAAGGAATACCTCGCCGCCCTGCGCCTCGGTGTCACGACGGACACGCAGGACACGTCCGGAACTGTTCTGGAGCAGCGCGAAGCCGACGTTTCCGACGCGGCGCTGGACGCCGCGCTCGCGCGCTTTCGCGGCGAGATCGACCAGCTGCCGCCCATGTATTCGGCGATCAAGATCGGCGGGAAGAAGCTCTACGAGATCGCCCGCCGCGGCGGCGAGGTGGAGCGCAAGCCCCGCCGCGTCACGATCTATGAGCTCGATCGCCTCGGACGGGACGATGCGGGCGACATCCTCCTCCGCGTCCGCTGCTCCAAGGGCACCTATATCCGCGCGCTCTGCCGCGATATCGGCGCCGCCCTCGGCTGCGGCGGCTGCATGAGCGCCCTGCGCCGCACCCGCGCGGGAGAGTTTACGCTCGCCGAGGCGCACACGCTCGACACCGTGCTCGCTGCGGCGGAGGAAGGGCGCGCCGAGGAGCTGCTCCTCCCTGTGGACACGCTTTTCCGCGCTTACCCCGCGCTGACGCTCACCGCCCCGCAGGAGCGCGCGCTGCGCTCCGGCGTGCGCTACACCTGCCCGCTGCCGGAGGGGACCGTTTACCGGCTCTACGGCGCTGACGGCGCGTTTCTCGCCCTCGGCGGGGTGCGGGAGGGGAAAATGTGCTCCCGCAAGAATTTTTTTGAGAATTGAAGCTGATTTTTATGGAACAAAGACCCAAAACCGTGCTCGCGCTTGGCTTTTTCGACGGCGTTCATATCGGACACGCCGCGCTGCTGAACGCGGCAAAGGCGCGCGCCGCCGCGCTTGACGCGGAGCCCGCGGTGCTGACTTTCGACCTCCACCCGGATATTTTCGTCAAAAAAACGCCCGTGCCGCTGCTCTGCTCGCCGGCGGACCGTGCCTATATTATCCGTCGCTTTTTCGGTATCGAACGGACCTACTGCATCCACTTCAACGAGCACACGATGCACATGCCGTGGCGCGAGTTTCTGGACGGCGTCTGCGCGGAGTATAACGCTGTCGGCTTCGTCGTCGGCTACGACTTCCGCTTCGGCGACCGCGGCGAGGGCGACGGCGAAAAGCTGGCGTCTTACTGCGCCGCGCGCGGTCTTGGCTGCGATATTATCCCCGCCGTTACGCTGGACGGCGAGATCGTGAGCTCTACGCGCATCCGCGCCGTCGTCGCCGCGGGGGAGATGGAGCGCGCTGCGGCGCTGCTGGGCCACCCCCATCTGCTGACGGACAATGTCCGCAGCGGACTGCGCCTCGGCAGGCGGCTCGCGAGCCCGACCATCAACATGCGCTTTGAGCCTGGCGTGCTCATCCCGCGCCGCGGCGTTTACGCGACGCGCGTCGTCCTGCCGGACGGGGAACACCCCGCCGTCACAAACATCGGCACGCGCCCGACCGTCGGCGGGGAGAACGTCACGGTCGAGAGCAACATTCAGGACTTTACCGGCGACCTTTACGGCCGGCGCGTCTGTGTGGAGCTCTGCCATTTTCTGCGCGATGAGCGGAAGTTCGACACGGTCGAAGCCCTCGGTGAACAGATCCACCGCGACGCACGGCGCGCCCGGGAGCTTTTGCGCGGGGAATAAAAAAAGAAAGGCGGGCGCATAGCTGCGCTCG
>CALJDB010000341.1 GCA_938023775.1 uncultured Clostridia bacterium | reverse complement strand
CCTCGAAGCTCTTCTCGGTCTCCACCGCAGTGGTCTCTTTGATTTCGTCGCACATCTTTTGTTTTACCTCCTTAATGATCCGCTCGGGCACCGAGGCTCCGGCGGTGATACCTATGGTATCCAATGCCACAAGCGGAGACAAGTCCAGCTCCTCCGCGCTTTCCACGAAGAGGACGCAGGGACACACCTCCGCGCAAATTTCTGTCAGGTGGCGGCTGTTGGCGCTGTGCTTCCCGCCAATGACCACCACAGCATCACATTTCTGTCCTAAATCCAATGCCTCTGTCTGCCGAATCTGCGTAGCGTCACATATTGTATCAAAGATTTCCGGATTTGTACACAACTTTTTTGCGGAATTTTCCGAAAGTTCAAAATTTCTCCGCGTTTCTGTGCTTTGGAACAATAAAGTCAGGTCGTTTTTGGTGAATTTGCTGTTTTCCGTCAGAAGGCGCTCCAGCTCCCCGACGGTCCGGACGACCTCCGCGCCGGGGCACCAGCCGAGGATGCCGCGGATCTCCGCGTGGTCGGGGTCGCCGAAGACCACGACGGCGCGTCCGCGCGCCGCGGCGTCCGCCGCGAGGCGCTGGATGCGCGAGACGCGGGGGCAGGTCGTGTCCACAACGGTACAGCCGCGGGCGGCGAGGGATTCCGGTACCGCCCTCCCCTCCCCGTGGGCGCGGAGGAGCACGGCGGCGCCGTCCGGCACGTCCTCCGGGCGCGCGGCGGTGCGCAGCCCAAGCGCGGCGAGGCGCTCCATCTCCTGCCGGTTATGGATAAGCTCGCCGAGGCACCATACGGTATCGTGCTCAGAAAGCGCCTTTTCCGCGAGCGCGACGGAGCGCTTCACACCCGCGCAGAAGCCCGCGTGGGCGGCGACGGTCACGGTCCTCATCTGCCCGTTTTCTCGTAAATGATCTGGGACACGACGGCGACGGTCTCGGCAAAGTCGCGATCGCTGGAATCGACGAGCACGGCGTCGGGCGCCTGACGCAGCGGCGCGGCAGCGCGGGTGGCGTCCTGCTCGTCGCGGTAGCGCAGGTCGCGCAGCACGTCCTCGTAGCTCGATTCCATGCCCTTTTCGCGCAGCTCCTCGCAGCGGCGGCGGGCGCGCACCTCGGCGCTCGCGGTGAGGAAGATCTTGACGTCCGCATCCGGCAGGACGACGGTGCCGATGTCGCGCCCGTCCATAATGACGTCGCGCGTTTCGGCGAGGGAGCGCTGCATGTCCATCAAAAACGCGCGCACCTCCGGGATGGCGGAGACATCCGAGGCATAAATCGAGCTCTTCGGCGTCCGGATCTCGCGGGAGACGTCCTCGCCGTTCAAGAGCATGACCTGCTCGTCCAAATAGTTATAGGCGATGTCGATCTTCAGCTCCGGCAGCAGCGCGCGGATGCCCGCGGCGTCATGGCTGTCGAGCCCCGCGCGCTGGACGGCGAGCCCGACGGTGCGGTAGATCGCGCCGGTATCGACGTAGACAAAGCCATATTTTTTCGCGATGGCGCGCGCCACGGTGCTTTTGCCCGCGGCGGAGGGACCGTCGATGGCGACAGAGATGCAGTTCATATCTCAAAAATTCTCCTTTGCTTTTCTCAAATATTCTGCCCCGCGAGGTGACCCGTGGACCACGCAATCTGGAGGTTGAAGCCGCCGGTATAGGCGTCGCAGTCGATCACCTCGCCGGCGAAATAGAGCCCCGGCACGAGCCGGGAGCCCATCGTGCGCGGGTCGAGCTCCGATACCGCCACGCCGCCGGAGGTGACGATCGCCTCCGCGATGGGGCGCGGCGCGCGGACGGAGACGGGAAACGCCTTGAAAAGCCGCAGCAGCGCCTGCCGCTGCTCGCGCGTGACGGAGTTGACCTTCGTGTCCCCCGGAATGCCGGAAAGACACACCAGCACGGGGATCATCGTCCGCCCGGCGAGGTCGCCGAGTGCGTTTTCAAAGTCGCGGTTTTTGTATTTGTCAAAGTCGCGCAGGATGCGCGCGTCCAGCTTTTTCTCGTCGAGCGCGGGCTTTAAGTCGATCTCCAGCCGGTAGCGCTCGCGGTCGAAATCGCGCATGTGCGCGCTCGCAGAGAGCACGAGCGGTCCGCTCACGCCGAAGTGGGTGAAGAGCATCTCGCCCATCTCGCGGAAGATGGGCTTGTCCGCGCCGTCATACGCCGTCAGCGTCACGTTTTTCAGCGCGAAGCCCTGCATCTCGGCGCACCACGGGTCGTCCGACTCCAGCGGCACGAGCGAGGGGCGCGGCGGGGTGACCGTGTGGCCCAGCTCGCGCGCGAAGCGCAGCCCGTCGCCGGTCGAGCCCGTCAACGGGTAAGAAACGCCGCCGGTCGCGACGAGGACGCTCTCGCAGGCGATCTCGCCCGCGTCCGTCTCCACGCCGCAAACCGCGCCGTCCGCCGTCACGATGCGCTTTGCCTCCGTCTCCTCCCGGAGCTTCACCCCCGCGCGGCGCAGCGCGCGTTCGAGCGCGTTGGCAACGTCGTGCGCGCGGTCGGAGACCGGGAAAACGCGGTCGCCGCGCTCGGTCTTCAGCGGAACGCCGAGGGACTCGAAAAGCGCCATCGTGTCCGCCGGGCCAAAGCGCGTCAGTGCGCCGTAGAGAAACTTCGGGTTGCGGGGCACATTCTGCATAAAGCGCTTTAAGTCGCAGCTGTTGCAGAGATTGCAGCGCCCCTTGCCCGTGATACGAAGCTTGCGTCCGACAAATTTTTCGTGCTCGATCAGCACGACCTGCCTGCCGCGCCGGGCGGCTGTGAGGGCGGCGAGCATCCCCGCCGGTCCCCCGCCGATGACGACGGCGTCAGTCCTCTGCATGCTCATAGACGTCATAATCCGACCATATGGTCTCAAGGCGCTTGAAGGTGTCGGAGATATTCTCCTTGCTGCGCACGCCGACGGCGACGATGAGCGCGTTGATCAGGCTCAGCGGCGCGACGAGGGAGTCGAGAAAGCTCACCATATCGCTCTTGGCGTAAATCAGCGTGTCCGCCACGCCGACGAAGGGTGAGCTCTCGCCGTCGGTGATGCCGATGACCTTCGCCCCGGCGCTCTTTGCAAACTTCATCGCACGCGCCGTGCGGCTGGAATAGCGCGGGTAGCTGATGCCGATGAACACGTCGCCCTCGCGGATGCGGATGATCTGCTCATACACCTCGCTGACGGCGGTGTCCTGAATGATGTGGACGTTTTCCTGGAGCAGATTCAGGTAAAAGCCGAGGAAGTTTGCAAGGCAGGTCGAGCTTCGCATGCCGACGATA
>CALJDB010000340.1 GCA_938023775.1 uncultured Clostridia bacterium | reverse complement strand
TATCTCTGCATGCATGTCGGTGTTTACCGGCGATATGAAAAGGGAACGCGCGAGATCCCGGTTTGGGCTCTCATCAAGCTTGCCTCCCTTTACGGCTGCACGACGGACTATCTCCTTGGGCTGACGGACCGGCGCGATGCGTAAGCTGACGCTTTGCGCGGCGGGGTTCGCGCTCTCGCTCGTGCTGGCGAACTATCTGCTCCCCGCGGGCTGGCTGCTTCCAGCGGCGGGCGGGGCGATCGTGCTCGCGGCGCTGGCACTGCTGCTCCGGCGGGAGCGGCTGCGGCGTTCGCTTCTGATCGGACTGCTCGCCGCGGCGGTGGGCTTCGGCTGGTTCTGGGGCTACGGCGAGCTCGTGTTCTCCCCGGCGGAGGCTCTCGCGGGCGAACGGCGGACGGTCTCGGCGCGCGTGATCGAATACCCCGACGTTGCGGAGGACTTTTCCAGCGTCGTCGTACGCGTGACGGACCCGGCGCTGCCGCGGGTAAAGCTGCTCGTTTATGACTACGCCGCCGGGATGGGCGAGCTGCGCCCCGGCGACACGGTGGAGCTGCCGCTGAAGCTCAAGAGCGCCGGGGAGCGCTACGGGCTCGAAACGGACTATTACCGCGCGAAAAACATCGCCCTGCGCGCAACGCTGGACGGGGACTACGCCGTGACCGGGCGCGTCCGCTGGGCGTGGCTCTATTTCCCCCAGACGCTCGCCCGCGCGGTCGGCGCGCAGGCGCTGGAGAGCTTCCCGGAGGACGTTGCCCCGCTCATGAAGGCGATTTTGACCGGCGACAGAACGGAGTATTACGAGGACGACGCCCTCTGCACCGCGATGAGCACGGCGGGCTTTGTCCACATCGTCGCCGTCAGCGGCATGCATGTCGGCTTCCTCGCCGCCATGCTGCGCATGCTGACCGGGCGGCGGCGCATTACCGCCCTTCTCGGCATCCCGACGATCGTCGTGTTCATGGCGATGGCGGGCTTCACGCCGAGCGTCGTGCGCGCGGGCTTCATGCAGATCGTCCTGCTCCTCGCCCCGCTCCTGCGGCGGGAAAACGACGCGCTGACGAGTCTCTCCGGCGCGCTGCTGCTCCTTCTGCTGCTGAACCCCGCGGCGATCGCGAGCGTGAGCTTACAGCTCTCCTTCGCGGCGATGCTGGGGCTCGTGCTCTTAACGCCGAAAATTTATGAGCTGCTGACACGCGACGCGGCGGGCAAATGGCGTCTGCCGGACGGCTGGCGCGGGCGCGGGCTGAAGCTTCTTTGCAGTGCGCTCGCCGCCTCGCTCGGCGCGACGGTTTTTTCCACGCCGCTCGCCGCGATCCACTTCGGCTATATGCCGCTTTATGCGGTGCTGACCAATCTGCTCTGCCTCTGGGCGATGTCCACGGCGTTTATGGCGGGCTACTATGTCTGCCTGCTCGGACTGCTCTGGGCGCCGCTGGGACTTGCGGCGGGCTGGGTTGTCGGCTGGCTGCCGCGCTATGCCATCGCGGTGGTGAAGCTCATCGCGCGGCTGCCGATGGCGGCGGTGTTCACGCGCTCCGGTCCCGGCGGCTGGTGGCTGCTCGGTGTTTACATCGTGTTCGCCGTGTTCGTCATCCGGAGCCGCGGCGGGCGCTTCCGCCCGATCCTGCCAACCTGCATCGCGCTCTCCTCGCTCATTATCATCACGTTTTTCACCTATCGCCCGCCGGAGACCGGCGTGCTGGAGCTCGCCGCCATCGACGTCGGGCAGGGTCAGAGCATTGCCGCGATGACGGACACCGGGACCGTGCTCATCGACTGCGGCGGCATCGGCGAGGGCAACGCCGGGGACGCGGCTGCGGAGTTTCTGCTGCAAAACGGCGTTGCGCGCGTGGACGCGCTGCTCATCACGCATTTCCATGCCGACCACGTGAACGGCGTAGAGCGCCTGCTCGCGCGGCTGGACGTGGAAAAGCTCGTCTACGCCGCCGACTGCGAGCAGACGGGATATATGGACGACATTTTAGACGCCTGCGCCGACGCCGGGGTGACGGCTTACGTCATCGACCGCGACACGGTGCTCGCCCTCGGCTCTCTGGAGCTGACGCTGTTTGCGCCCGCCGCCGTCGGCGATACGAACGAGCGCTGCATGATGGTCTACGGCGACTGGGGCGACTATGAATTTCTCGTCACGGGCGACGCGCCCGCGAGCGTCGAGCGCGCGCTCATCGAAAGCCGCGATCTCGGCGATATGGAGCTGCTCGTCGTGGGGCACCACGGCAGCCGCTATTCGACCGACGAGGCGCTGCTGGACGACATCACGCCGGAGACGGCGCTCATCTCCGTCGGCGCGGGCAACACCTACGGTCACCCGACGCAGGAGGTCTTGGACCGCCTCGAAGAGCGCGGCATCGAGGTCCGCCGCACGGACGAGAGCGGCACGATCATCATCAAAGTGGAGAAATAACAGGCTATGGCGAAGAAAAAAACAGATTTCAATTATTCCGCCGCCGTCAACGCCCTGCGCCAGAGCGGACCGGCGCGCGTTTACCTGCTCTACGGACCGGAGGACTATCTGCGCGAATGTTACCTGACGGAGCTGCGCAGGCTCTGCGTGCCGGAGGAAAACGAGTTCAGCCTCCACCGGCTGGACGGTCAGACGATGACGCTTTCCGCGCTCGCCGAGGCGGTGGAGTCGATGCCGTTTTTCACGGAGCGGACGCTCGTGGAGGTGCGGGACTATGACTTGAACCGCTGCCGCGACGCCGACTGCGAGCGCCTGAAGGCGATCCTGGCGGACGTCCCGGACTACTGCACGCTCGTCTTCGTGCAGAGCGTGCTCGCGGAGCCGGACGGTCGGCTCGCCGCGGTGAAGGCGGTGAAAAAGGTCGCGACCGCCATCGAGTTCACGGAGCAGGACGCCGGGATGCTGACCGGCTGGGTCCGCAAGCGCTTCGCTGCGCAGGGCAAGGCGATCGAGCGGAGCGACACGGAGTATCTGCTCTTTTTAAGCGGCAGCCGCATGAGCGCGCTCATCCCGGAGATTGAGAAGATCGCCGCCCACGCCGCGGGCGGCGCCGTCACCCGCGCGGACATCGACGCGGCGGCGAGCCGCGTTCCGGAGGCGGAGGTCTGGCGGCTCACGGACCTGATGAGCCAGCGGAAGTTCGACGCTGCGGCGGCGCTGCTCGGCGAGCTGCTCGGCAACAAGGACAACCACCCGATCTTCTTAAACGCCCTCATCGGCAAGCAGCTGCGCCAGCTTTACTCCCTGCGCTGCGGGCTGGACGCCGGGCGCTCCCGGCGCGACGTCAAGGAGCTCTGCGGCGTGAGCTACGACTTCGTGTTCGACAAGCTCTCCGCCGCGGCGAAGAGCTATTCCGCGGAGACGCTCGCGGAGCTCGTCGCGCTCTCGGCGGAGTATGATTTCCGCATGAAGGGCGGCGACAGCAAAGCCGACCCCGCGGCGCTGCTGCGCGAGCTGTTCGCCCGCATCGCGGCGGCAAAGTGAGGCGCGGGGTATGGTCAGCGTGAAGGAGGTCCTCGTCGTGGAGGGCCGCTACGACAAAAACACCCTCAGCCAGATCGTGGACGCCACGATCGTCTGCACGGACGGGTTTTCCATCTTCCGCGCGCCGGAGCGCCAGGAGATGCTCCGCCGCCTCGCGGAGCGCCGGGGGCTCATCATCCTGACGGACTCCGACGGCGCGGGGCGCGTCATCCGCGGCTTCTTGAACGGGATCGTGGACCCGAAATGCGTCAAAAACGCCTTCATCCCGGACGTTCCCGGCAAGGAGCGGCGCAAGGCGGCGCCGAGCAAGGAGGGCAAGCTCGGCGTCGAGGGCATGGAGCCGGAGGTGCTCTTAAACGCCCTGCGCGCCGCGGGCGCGACATTGGACGGCGAGCCGGCGCACTACGGCGCTGGCATCACCGCGGCGGACCTCTACCGCCTCGGTCTCAGCGGCGGCGAAGCCAGCCGCGAAAAGCGCCGCAGCTTGCAGCGGACCTTAGCCCTC
>CALJDB010000339.1 GCA_938023775.1 uncultured Clostridia bacterium | reverse complement strand
GGACCATACAAGTTGGGTCAGCGCTATGCGTTTCCTGTGTGAATATTCAGATAATTTCCGCAACCGCGCCGCGTTATGTAACCGCGCATAATCCGCCGGGGGCGCACATAGGCTTAGGACAAAGTGATCTTCGGAGGTAACGCGCTGCCATGAAAAAGCTCCTTGCCCTTTTCCTCTCCCTCGCTCTGCTCTCCGCGCCCGCCGCGGCGGTGGAGACCGTTTATGACGACGCGATCGCCATCGCCGCGCCCTCTGCGATTTTGGTGGAAAAAACGACCGGCGCCGTGCTCTACGAGAAAAATGCCGACGAGCGGCTCTCCCCCGCCTCGGTCACGAAGGTGATGACCATGCTGCTCGTGGTGGAGGCGGTCGAGTCCGGCGCGCTCGCGCTGGACGAGATGGTAACGGCGTCCGCCCGCGCCGCCGGGATGGGCGGCAGCCAGATCTGGCTGGAGGAGGGCGAGCAGATGAGCGTTGACGAGATGCTCAAATGCGTCGCCGTCGTCTCCGCGAACGACTGCTGCGTCGCCCTCGCGGAGCACATCGCCGGCACGGAGGACGCCTTCGTCGCGCGGATGAATGAGCGCGCCGCGGCGCTCGGCATGGAGAACACCCACTTCACCTGCTGCAGCGCTCTGATGGAGAGCGACGAGCACTACACCACGGCGCGCGACATCGCGCTTATGAGCTGCGAGCTGATGCGCCATGACATGATCCGCGATTACACGACGATCTGGATGGACACGGCGCGCGGCGGCGCCTTCGGGCTCGCCAACACGAACAAGCTCATCTACTATTATAAAGGCGCGACCGGGCTCAAGACCGGCTTTACGCGCAAGGCGATGTACTGCCTTTCCGCGGCGGCGGAGCGCGACGGCGTGGAGTATATCGCCGTGGTGCTCCACGCGCCGACGTCCACGGACCGCTTCGAGAGCGCGAAGACGCTGCTCAATTACGCCTTCGCGAACTACACGCTCGTCTCCCCCGCCGGGATGCAGGCGATCCCGCCCGTTCCGGTGCGCCTCGGCGCGGCGGACGCGGTGCAGCCGGTTCTCGACACCGAAAGCGGCGTTCTGGTCGAGCGCGGCGCGGCGGGGAGCGTCACGGCGGAGCTCGACCTCCCCGAGAGCCTTGACGCGCCGGTGGAAGCCGGGCAGGTGATCGGCTACCTCACCGTCCGCTCCGGGGGTGAGAGCGTGCAGAGGCTCCCCCTCCGCGCCGCGGAGAGCGTGGAGCGGCTCAGCCTCGGCGCGCTCTGGCGGCGCTTCCTCTGCGCGATGGTGGGGGCTTAGCGTGCCGCGCAGCGGAAAAATAACGATTGCCAATTTGCGTAAAGTGTAGTATAATTGTCTGGCTAGTGGATGATACCGTCCGCTTTGAGCCCCGTTTTTCTCCCCCGGTGGGGGACGGGGACGGGTTTTGCATTGCAAAGGAGAGTGTTTGCTTTATGATCAAGGTCGATTTACAGGGCGCGCAGGAGTTTTTTGACGCCGCCGGTCCGGACTATGCCGCGGCAGCGGAGGCGCACCGTCTGCTGGAGAGTCGCAGCGGTGCCGGCAGCGAATTCACGGGCTGGCTGGAGCTGCCCCAGCGCATCGCGGACGGCGAGCTGAAGGCGATTTTATCCGCGGCGCAGAAGATCCGTCGGCAGGGAGAGGTGCTCCTCGTCGTCGGCATCGGCGGCAGCTATCTCGGCGCGCGCGCCGCGATCGAGCTGCTGCACACGCCGGAGCGCGAGGGCGCGGAGGTCCTGTTTCTGGGCAACACTCTCTCCCCCGACGCCGTTCACGAGCTGACCGCCCGCCTCGGCGACCGGGATTTCTGCGTAAACGTCATCTCCAAATCCGGCGGCACGCTGGAGCCGGCGCTCGGCTTCCGCTTCGCCCGCGCACTTCTGGAGCAGAAATACGGTAAAAACGGTGCAAAGCGCCGCATTTTCGTCACGACGGACGCCGAAAAGGGCGTGCTGCACGCCATCGCGGAAAGCGAGGGCTATGAGCGCTTCGTCGTTCCCGGCGACGTAGGCGGGCGCTTCAGCGTGCTCTCTGCCGTGGGTCTGCTGCCGATGGCGGTCGCCGGGATCGACATTGAGGCGGTTCTGCGTGCCGCAATCGCGGAGCTGCACGATCTGGACCTCCGCTCGCCGGAGAACCCCGCGTGGCAGTATGCCGCGGCGCGCCAGCACCTTTACCGGCAGGGCAAAAGCATCGAGCTGCTCGCCTGCTACGAGCCCTCCTTCCGCTTTATGGCGGAGTGGTGGAAGCAGCTTTTCGGCGAGAGCGAGGGCAAAAACGGCATTGGCATCTACCCCGCAAGCGTGGAATTCAACGCCGATCTGCACTCGATGGGTCAGTACATTCAGGATGGTCCGCGCACGCTGATGGAGACCGTTGTCAGCTTTGATGAGCCGCTCTGCGACTGCAAGGTCCCCTTCGAGATGGGCGACCCGGACGGGCTGAACTACCTCGCCGGGCGCAGCCTTGCAGACGTGCAGCGCACCGCGGCGGACGCCGTGCGCGCGGCGCACATCGCGGGCGGCGTGCCGAACATTACGGTCAGCGTCCCCCGCCGCGACGAGGCGGGCTTCGCCGCGCTCGTCTGCTTCTTCGAGATGTCCTGCGCCATCTCCGCCTACATGAGCGGCGTAAACCCCTTCGACCAGCCGGGCGTTGAGGCGTACAAAAAGAACATGTTCCGCATGCTGGGACGCGAATAAGCGAAAAAGACGGACACCCTCCGGGAAGTCCGTCTTTTTTGCGATAAAATTTACAATTT
>CALJDB010000338.1 GCA_938023775.1 uncultured Clostridia bacterium | reverse complement strand
GTTTTACGGTATCTCCGACACCCCGGCGCAGATCATGACCGAGCGGCTCGACCACAAGGATGAGGTCATTGCCGGTCTGAAGCGCGCGGACAAGATGCACCGCCGCATTATCTACGCCCTGCTCATCGTGATCATCCTCCTTCTGATTTACGGCATCACCCTTGACGTGCTGAACCCCGATATGGGTCTGTTCCGCGGGGAATGTGAGCGGAGCGCGCGCAAACAGGGCGATTTGGATGCTCTGCGCACTTTCGGCGGGCGCAGAAGCTCCCGCCGCAAAAAGACAACGCCGGGGCTTGACTTTTGCCGAAAACGGTTGTCGTAAAAAAAACAATCTGACCCCCGCTGCGCTCTGCGCGGCGGGGGTCAGATCTCATTTGTTCTTATAATAGATCGCGATGAGCCCGTCCAGCAGCAAGGCGGGGTCGAGCTGCATTTTGCGGCGGCAATGCGGAATAATCGCCTTGGCGAGACCGCCGCAGGCGACAACGGTCTTCACCTCACCGAGCTCCTCCAGATAACGGCCCAGCAGACCGTCGATCATCGCGGCGGTGCCCAGAATGCTGCCGGACGCCATGCAGTCGACGGTGTTCGTGCCGATGACGCGGACGGCGCGCGGCACGCCGATGCTGGGCAGCAGCGCGGCGGAGGCGCTCAGCGCGCCGAGCGAGACCTCCATTCCCGGCGCGATGGAGCCGCCGAGAAAGTTGCGCTTTTCATCCACAACGGTGAGCTTCGTTGCGGTGCCGAGGTCGACAATGATGGCGGGCAGCGGATATTTTTCGATTGCGCCCGCGGCAGTGCAGACCATGTCCGCGCCGCAGGAGGACGGCTCGTCGATCCGGAGGCTGACGCCCGTGCGCACGCCGGGACCGACGACGAGCACCGGCACGGCGGCGAGCAGACGCACCGCGTCGCGGATAACGGCGGTCAACGCCGGGACGACGCAGGAGAGCGCCGCGCCCTCGATCTCCGCCGGGGCGACACGGTGGATGGCGAGAATTTCGTTGAAGAGCACCGCGTACTCCGTCTCCGTCCGCAGCGGCTCCGTCCGCACCCGCGCCGTAAAAAGCGCCTTCCGCTCCCGGAACGCCCCCAGACAGATGTTGCTGTTGCCTACGTCGATCGCCAAAATCATAGTGCCCTCCCCTTTCCGTTGCTGCGGCTATTATACCGCCGCCGGGGCTGGCGCGTCAAGAAAAAAGCAGTCCGTTCACTTACCGGACTGCTTTTTCTTATGCCAGAAACACGCCGTGAAACAGCATCTGATTCGTCGCCCACGCAATATCGTAGGGCTTTTCCAGGCATCCGCAGCTCAGCCAGCGGGCGAGGAGCGTGACGAGCCCGCCGGCAAAAAATCGGCGGACAAGGAGCGCCTGTTCCGGCGGCAGATTTGCAAACTGCATCGTGATATCCAGCATCCGGTAGACCGATTCCGTCCAGGCGCGGTGGAAGGTGACGCCGTGGGAGCCGCTCAGGAGAACGTGGTAAAACTCCGCCTTGTCGACATATTTTTTCAGACACTCCTCGTAAGCCTTGATATAGCGCTGGTCGTCCGGTTCCCGGTGGCGCCCCGCGGTCGTGTACATAATGGAGAGATTAAGGTCCGCCTCCATGTCGCGGATTAAACCGTTTTCAAGCTGCTCGCAGAGGTCGTAGACGTCCGTGAAATGGTAATAAAACGTCCCGCGCGAGATGCCGCAGTCGGCACAGATGTCGCTCAC
>CALJDB010000337.1 GCA_938023775.1 uncultured Clostridia bacterium | reverse complement strand
ATAGTCGTCGCGCAGCTGCGCCATCACCTCGCTGTCGACGCCGCATTTCTCCAAGTTTAAATAGGTAAGCCCGTTCATCACGTCCAGCATATCGCGCACTTCGGCAATCCCCTCGTTGCCGATGGGCGCTTCGTAGTATTCAAGGCGCTCCGCGTCTGCGGAAACGGTCTGACCGAAAAGCTCAAACGTATAGTCCAGCGCCGCGTCCGGCGCGGCGGCGCGGATGGTCTTCGCCGCGGCAAGCGGCAGGTCGCCGAGCGCGATGCGCGCAACGTCCGGCAGCTTTTCGAGCGCCGCGGCAGCGGCGTCGGCGTCCGCTTCCGTCAGCGCCGTGAGGTCCAGCTCCGCGGCGTCGGAGTCGATCTCCGTCCCCAGCAGCTCGACCGTGCAGCGCAGCGCAAGCGCCGGATACGCCTCGCGCAGCTGCCGGAGCTGCGCCGCAGAAAGCGCCGTGCGCGGCAGCGCGAGCTGCTCCAGCGCGGGGAGATAGGCGAGATTTTCCGCAAGGACGTCGAAGCGGTATGTCCCCTCGTCTATCGTCAGCGCCGTGGTATCCCCGGCGGCGCGGGTACCGCCGAGGTCGACGTCGTAAGTGACGGCGATATCCGGGTGCGCGGCAATGAACGCGGTGATCTCCGCCGGGCAGTCGCTCCCGCGGAGGTCCAGCTCTTTAAGGTGCGGGTACTCCGCCGCGAGGTTCTGAAGCTCCTCCGCGGTGACGGTGCGTACCAGCGCGGTCACGGGCTCCGGCGTTACGACAACCGGCGCGTCCGATCCGGAGCAGCCCGCCGCCGCGAGCAGCACCAGCGCGGCAGCGAAACAAAGCAGGGCTTTTTTCATGATGTGTTTCTCTCTTTTCTCTTTTCGGTAGTAAAAAAGGCGCGCCGCTGAAAACTCCGACAGCGTCCGCGCCCGTTCCTGAATATTCTACCACCCTTCCCCGCGCTTTGCAATACGCCGCCGGTCTTTTCCGGGAAAAAATTATTTTCCCCGCAAAAATGGTGTTATGGTAACAATTTGTGTTATTTTTAGTTTACATAAAATAATATTATCTCAACTCGTTTGTAACAATTTGTTGTCGGTTTTTGTCGC
>CALJDB010000336.1 GCA_938023775.1 uncultured Clostridia bacterium | reverse complement strand
AGAAGGCAGACGGCGCGACGCTTTTGCTGCCCCGCAGCTTTGTGGCCGACGGGCTGATGACCCAAGCGGAGCAGGACGCGATGTTCAAAGCGGTGGCGGAAAAATACGCCGTTGGGCCGCTCTTTATCAAGACACACCCGCGGGACACGACGGATTACGCCGCCCTGTTCCCCGATGCAGTCATTTTGGAGCGCACGATGCCCAGCGAGGTGCTGAACTTCTGCCTCCCCTTCCATTTCGCCCGTGCCGTCACCGTGCAGAGCTTCGTCCTGCGCGGCTTCACCGCGGCGGACGAGGCGGTCCTGACGGAGTATATCGCGTGGCTGAAGGGGAAGGGCAAATCCGTCGCCACCGTGTCGCGCGCCATCGCGTCCATCAAGGGCTTTTACGGCTTCCTGCTCGATACCGGCGCGGTGGATCATAACCCCGCCGCCGTTCTCGTTCCGGACAAGACCACCCAGAAGCTGCCGCAGATTCTCACCAGCAAGGAGGTCGAGCTGCTGCTCGAACAGCCGGAGTGCGTGGACGCCAAGGGCTACCGCGACCGCGCAATGCTGGAGCTGCTCTATGCGACGGGCATCCGCGTCAGCGAGCTCATCAATCTGGATGTCTCCGACTTAAACCTTGCCGCCGGGATCGTCACCTGCCGCGGCAGGGACCACGAGCGCGCTATTCCGCTCTATTCCGCAGCGATCAAGGCGCTCGGCGAATATGTCGAGTTCATCCGCCCGCGGATGATCGCCTCGCCGGACGAGAAGGCGCTGTTCGTGAACGTCGGCGGTGAGCGCATGAGCCGACAGGGCTTCTGGAAGCTCATCAAGTCCTATCAGGTCAAGGCGGGCATTGAGAAGGATATCACGCCCCACACCCTGCGCCACTCCTTCGCGGCACACCTGCTGGAAAACGGTGCGGACCTCCACTCCATTCAGGAGATGCTCGGACACGCCGACATCAGCTCCACGCAGATCTATTCCCACCTCGTGAAAAAGCAGCTCAAGGACGTCTATAATAAGGCGCACCCCAGAGCGTGAAAAAAGAGAGCGAGCCGGTCGGAGTCCCCTCCGACCGGTTTTTGCTGTTGCCAACGCGGTTGGCTGTGTGGTATAATAATATGGTTAAACGGAAAGGAGGGACGCTATGCGCATCCTCGGCATCGATCCCGGCATTGCGACCGTCGGCTTCGGCGTTATCGACGCGGACCGCGGGCGGCAGAGCTATGTTTCCTGCGGCGTCATCAGCACCCCGGCGCATACGCCGCTCTCGTCCCGCCTGAACCAAATCTACGAGGACCTCGGTCGGCTTATCGACACCTTCAAGCCCGACGCAATCAGCATAGAGGAGCTTTTTTTCAATACGAACATCACGACCGGAATCTCCGTGGCGCATGGCCGCGGCGTGATCCTGCTCGCCGCTTACCGCCGCGGGGTCCCCGTGTTTGAATACACCCCGCTTCAGGTCAAGCAGGCGGTCGTCGGCTACGGCCGCGCGGAGAAGCAGCAGGTCATCGACATGGTGCGGCGCATTTTGAACATGCCCGCGCCGCCGAAGCCGGACGACGCGGCGGACGCCGTCGCTATGGCGATCTGCCACGCGCGCAGCGCGACCTCGCTGCTCAGCAGAAATGGAGGAGACAACGCATGTTCCACTATATAAACGGCACCGCAGCGGAGCTGCTGCCGAATCTCGCCGTCGTCGACTGCGAAGGGATCGGCTTCGAGATCAACACCTCTGCCTATTCCCTGAGCCAGCTCCGCGTGGGCGAGCCGGCGAAGCTTTATACTTACGTCTATATCCGCGAGGACGCCTTCGATATCTACGGCTTTTCCACCAGGCAGGAAAAGCGCTGCTTCGAGATGCTCATCGGCGTCTCCGGCGTCGGACCGAAGGCGGCGCTCTCGATCCTCTCCGTGAACACGCCGGAGGACCTGCTCATGGCGATTGTGTCGGAGAACGAGAAGGCGATTACCGCCGCGCCGGGCGTCGGGAAAAAACTTGCGCAGCGCGTGATCCTGGAGCTGAAGGACAAGCTCGGCGGCGAGATGACGGAGATCTCCTTCCGCGACAAGGGGACCGTTCCGGCGCCCGCGCCGCTCGGCAAGGACGCCCGCGCGGACGCCGTCGCCGCCCTCACCGTTCTCGGCTACGGCACGGCGGAGATCAACGCTGCGCTCCGCCGCGTGGAGAACGCGGAGCAGCTTGATACCGAGCAGCTCGTCAAGGCGGCGCTGAAGCAGATGCTCACCTGAGCGGCAAGAGGAGGAGGCAACACCTTATGGCGATCGAATTTTCAGACAGCAGCTTTGACCGGCAGCAGCCGCCCATCACGACGGCGGCGAGCCTTCCGGAGGACCGGATCGAGGGCTCGCTCCGCCCGCGCTTTCTGAGCGAATACACAGGGCAGGAGAAAGCAAAGGAGAACCTGAAGGTCTTTATCGAGGCGGCAAAGCTCCGCGGCGAGCCGCTGGACCACGTCCTGCTCTCCGGACCTCCGGGGCTCGGCAAGACGACGCTCGCGTCCATCATCGCGAACGAGATGGGCGTTAATATGCGCATCACCTCCGGTCCAACCATCGAAAAGGCAGGCGACCTTGCCGCGCTGCTCACGAATTTACAGGAAAACGACATTCTCTTTGTCGACGAGATCCACCGCCTGAATCGGCAGGTGGAGGAGATCCTCTATCCCGCGATGGAGGATTACGCCATCGACATCATCATCGGCAAGGGACCGAGCGCGAACTCCATCCGGCTCGACCTCCCGAAATTCACGCTCATCGGCGCGACGACCCGCTCCGGTCAGCTCACTGCGCCGCTGCGCGACCGCTTTGGCGTGGCGCTCCGACTGGAGCTCTACACGCCGGAGGAGCTCCGGCGCATCATCCTGCGCTCCGCGGGCATTCTCGGCGTTGAGATCGAGCGCAGCGGCGCGGAGGAGATCGCCCGCCGCAGCCGCGGAACGCCGCGTATCGCGAACCGCATGCTCCGTCGCGTGCGCGACTTTGCGCAGGTGCGCGCAGACGGCGTTATCACGCGCGAGGTCGCGGACGAGGCGCTGACGCGGCTGGAGGTGGACCACATGGGGCTCGACGCGCTGGACCGCCGCATGCTGCGCAGCATCATCGAGTTCTATTCCGGCGGACCCGTCGGGCTGGAGACCCTCGCCGCCACGATCAACGAGGAAGCGGTCACGCTCGAGGATGTCTACGAGCCCTATCTGCTTCAACAGGGCTTTCTGACGCGCACACCGCGCGGTCGCTGCGTCACGCAGAAGGCGTATGAGCACCTCGGCATCCCGTTTCAGGGTCAAAGCCGGCTCGAACTGTGACGAAACGCCGACTAAGCTTGTCGGGATTTC
>CALJDB010000335.1 GCA_938023775.1 uncultured Clostridia bacterium | reverse complement strand
AAAGCAGCGCGGCGCCGAGATGTTTTATTACGCCTATCCGGTTCGCTTTTTTGCGGGCTTTGCTTACCGTGCCGAAAATTCCAGACCGTCCGTTTGTCAATAAGAATTTCCTTTGACGATTCGCATTATATGACTTTAAATCGCCAAAGTCAAGCGTAAAGTTTGACAAATCCCGCAGGTATTTCGGGGAAATTTGTCGGCAAAATGAAAAAAACAGACAAGACCGAGCGGACGCCCGCTCGGTCTTGTCATTTCGCCTCACGCTTCCCACACTCCGCTGCCAAGCGGCGCGACCGCGACCTCCGGCAGCGTCGGAAGCGCGGCGGCGGCTTCGCGGGAGATGCCGCGGAAGTCGGCGGGCTGGGGGCGGAGCGTCACGGGGGTCTCCCCGCGGTTCGCGGCGAAAATCACGGCTTTCCCATCACACCAGCGCAGAACACAGACCGTGTCCGCGCCGTAAGCGGCGAAAGCGGCGTCCCCGCGGCGGAGCGGCGCGCACTCCCGGCGCCGGTTTGCGAGCGCGGCGTAATACGCGCGGAGCTCGCCGTCCCCGGCGCGGTAAGGTGCGCGGCAGAAGGGGTCGCGGAGCCCCTCCATGCCCTCCTCGTCGCCGTAATAAACGCTCGGCATGCCCGGCAGGGCGAACTGGACGGCGGCGGCGAGCCGGACAAGCGCGTCCGCGCGCTGCGCCTGCTCCGGCGTGAGCGCGAAGGCAGCCTGCGCCTCGCGGCCCATGTTCGCCCCGTCCGTCCCGGAGCCGAGCACCGTGCGCAGCCGCGCGGTGTCGTGGCTGCCAAGGAGGTTCATCAGGCAGCGGTACATCGGGGGCGGGTAGCGCCGCTTCTGACCCAGCAGAAAATCGGCAAACGCCGCCGCGTCCGTTTTTCCGAGCAGAAAGTCCAGCACTGCGCCGCGCAGGGGATAGTTCATCACCGTGTCCAGCCCCCTGCCGAGGGCGTAAGCGCGCTCCGCGCCGTAGCTGACCTTGGTCGTTGCGTCCTCCCAGACCTCGCCGAGGAGCAGCGCGTCGGGCTTTTCCGCCTTCACCGCGCCGCGCATCGCGGCGATGGTCTCATCCGGCAGCTCGTCGGCGACGTCCAGCCGCCAGCCGGACGCCCCGCGCCGCAGCCAGTGGCGCAGCACGCTGTCTTCCCCGTCGATGACGAAGTCGCGCCAGCTTGGATCCCCCTCGTTCACCTCCGGCAGGGTGGGGAAATTCCACCAGCAGCGGTAATCGTCCGGGAAGCGGCGGAAATCATACCATGAATAGTAAGGGCTCTCCTCGCCCTGATACGCGCCGGGACCGGGGTAGCGCCCGTCGCGGTTGAAATAAACGCTGTCCGACCCCGTGTGGGAAAAGACCCCGTCGAGCAGAATGCGGATGCCGCATTTTTTCGCCGCGGCGCAGAGGGCGGAAAAGTCCGCCTGCGTGCCGAGCATGGGGTCGATACGCCGGTAGTCGGCGGTGTTGTAGCGGTGGTTGGAGTCGGCTTCAAAAACGGGGTTTAAGTAAATGCAGTCCACGCCGAGCGCGGCGAGCGCCGGGAGCCGGTCCGCGATGCCGCGGAGCGTGCCGCCGTAAAAATCGTCGGGGTAATAGTCCGGGCGCGTCGTGGCGCGGTATTTTACCGGCTCGTCCCAGCTTCCATGCACCTCGATGTTCCGCCCGCGGCGGCGATGGGCGCGCACGCCCTTTTGGAAGGCGTCCCCGCCCGGCGCGAAGCGGTCCGGGAAGATCTGATAGAGCACCGCGCCCTCCGCCCAGTCCGGCGTTTCAAACGCCGGGTCGTAGACCGTGACGACCCAGGGCTTCGCCCCGCCGCAGCCGACGCCGTCCGCGCCGAAGCAGACGTCCCCGCTAAGGCGGAAGAAATAGCGCAGCAGCCCCGGCTCGCCCGGCGCGGTCAGCTCCGCGGAGAAGGTCCCGCCAGCCTCGCGCGTCATCGGGGTGAGCGCCCCGCCGACATCCACGGACGCGCCGTCTAAAAACTCCGCCGCGTGCAGGCGCAGGCGCAGCGTCTCCCCGCAGCGCAGCGCGCCGAAGGGGGCACGGTCGAGCTCGTCGTTCTCATCGTGGCGCAGCGAGCAGCCCCGCGCGGGCAGCATGGAGAGATAAAGCCGCCCATACTCCACCGCGGCGGGCGCGAAGGAATAGTCCCCGCCCATCGCGGTCCGGATGAGCCGGTCCCGCGCGCTCTCATCCCGCAGCACGGAGAGCGCAAGGTCCACCGTGCGCAGCAGCGTGTCGCGGTCGAAATCATAGAAGGAAAAGCCGTTGCCCTCGCCCGTGACGCAGTTATAAGGGCGCACCGTGTCGCGCAGACCGCCGACCTCGTGGACGATGGGGAGCGTGCCGTAGCGCATGGCGATGAGCTGGCTGAGTCCGCAGGGCTCGAACGCCGAGGGCATCAGCAGCAGGTCCGCCCCGGCGTAAATGCGGCGGGAGAGCGGCTCGCTGTAAGCAAGATAGGCGCAAAGCCTGCCCTTATAGCGCTGCTCAAAGCCGCGCATCGCGTCCTCATAGCCCTTGTCGCCCGTGCCGAGCAGGACGAACGCCGCGCCGCGGTCCATGATCGCGTCGAGCGCGGAGAGCACGAGGTCAAAGCCCTTCTGCGCCGTCATGCGCGTCACCATCGCGATGAGCGGCGTGTCCTCGCTGACCGCGCTGAGCCCCAGCTCCGCGAGCAGCGCGCGCTTATTTTCGCGCTTGCCCTCCGGCATCGCGGCGCTGTAATGACGCACAATGGCGGGGTCTGTCTCCGGGTCGAAGCTCTCCGTGTCGAGCCCGTTTAAAATGCCGGAGACCGCCGCGCCGCGGGAGAGCAGCACGTCCTCGAGCCCCTCGCCGAACTGCGGCGTACAGATCTCGGCGGCGTAGCTGGGGCTGACGGTGCTGACCCGGTCGGCGAAGAGGCAGCCGGTCTTGAGAAAATTGGCGCAGCCATGGTGGGCGATGCCGTCAATGCCGCACCAGCGCGGGTCGATGTCCAGCAGGTCGCAGGCGTAATCGAAGCTGAGCCAGCCCTGAAAGGCGATGTTGTGGATCGTGAGCAGCGTTTTGAGCGCGCCCTGCGATCTGCCCTGATACTGGGTCTTGATGAGAAACGGCAGCATCGCCGTGTGCCAGTCGTTGCAGTGCAGCACCTCCGGTGAAAAGTCCGGCAGCAGCGGGATCGCCTCCAGCACGGCGCGCTGGAAAAAGGCGTACTGCTCCGCCTCCGCGTCCCCGCCGCGGTAAATCTTGTCGCCGAAATAAAACTCGCTGTCGATGAGATACACCGTCAGCGCGCCGAGGCGCAGCCGCTCGATCCCGGCGTATTGCCGCCGCCAGCCGAGCTGCACGGTAATCTCCGCGAGATGCTCCACCGCCGCGGCGTATTTTTCCTTGATGCAGCGGTGATAGGGCGTGATGACCCGCGCGTCGAAGCCGAGCGCGCCGAGCGCCTTCGGCAGCGCGCCCGCCACGTCTGCAAGCCCGCCGGTCTTGCTGAGCGGCGCGCACTCCGCCGCCGCGATGAGCACCCCCGGCAGCGTCTCCCGTCCCTGCATCAGCAAAAGCCTCTCCAGCTCTCCGTTCATCCGTCCCGCCTCCTGAACTAAGATACCCCATTATACCCCGCCAAGCCCCCGGCGCGCAAGGGGGAATCGGGCGCAAAATATCCCCCGCCGATAAGTGCATCGGCGGGGGATTAACCTTAGTATTATATCACGCAAAACGACCGCTGTCTATGGCGTTTCACGCAAATTTA
>CALJDB010000334.1 GCA_938023775.1 uncultured Clostridia bacterium | reverse complement strand
AGGTCACGTGGGAGGGCAAAACCACGCTGAGCAGCCAGGTGGTGAGCTATACCGCACCCCATGAGCACGATTGGGCGACGGAGTGGAGCAGCGACGGGACCCATCATTGGCACGAGTGCCAGAACGCCGACTGTGATGTGACGGATGCCTCTCAAAAAGAGGGTTATGGCACCCACACTGAAGACGATCCGGTGATCGAGAACAAGGTCGACGCCGACTGCACGGCAGACGGCAGCTATGACGAGGTCGTGTACTGCACGGTGTGCAATGCCGAGCTCAGCCGGACGGCGAAGACAATCGCCGCGACGGATCACAGCTACGGCACGCCGACTTACACTTGGAATGGCACGCGCTGCACGGCGAAGCGGGTCTGCGCCAACGACGCGACGCACGTCGAGACGGAGACCGCCGAGGCGGTCGTGACCGTGACGCAGGAAAAGACCTGCGTTCTCGACGAGCTCTCCAAGTATGAGGCGAGCTTCACCAACACGGCGTTCGCAAAGCAGACAAAGACGGACGAGAAGACCGCGGACGCGACGGGCCACACTTGGACCCCCGCGACCTGCACCACCCCGAAGACCTGCTCCGTCTGCTCCGCGACGGAGGGCGATGCGCTGGGTCACAGCTGGGGCAAGTGGACCGTCATCACACCGGCGACGGAGGACGCGGAGGGCACGGAACGGCGCGTCTGCCGCAACGACGGAAGCCACCGCCAGACGCGCGCCATCCCGAAGCTCACGCCCGCGGACTGCTCGATGGGCGACGACTGCCCGCTCTGCGGCTTCGGCGATCTGGACTCCGGCGCGTGGTATCACGACGGCGTTCACTACTGCCTCGAAAAGGGGCTTATGCAGGGCTTTTCCGACGGACTGTTCCGACCGGACGGCGAAACGACCCGCGCCCAGCTCGCCATGATCCTGTGGCGGCTGGAGGGCAGCCCCACCGTGGAGACCGCGCCGGAATTCGACGACGTAGACCCTGATGCGTGGTATATCGGCGCGGTCCGCTGGGCGTCCGCCGAGGGCGTCGTGCGCGGCTTCGGCGACGGGCGCTTCGCGCCGGACGAGGCGGTGACGCGCGAGCAGATGGCGGCGATATTGTGCCGCTGCGCCGCGCGGCTGGGCCACGATGTGAGCGCAGACGGGGACCTCAGCGGCTTCGCCGATGCCGCGAGCGTCAGCGCTTACGCCGTCCCCGCGCTGGAGTGGGCGAGAGCCACCGGTCTCGTGGAGGGCATCGAGCAAAGCGGCGCGCTCCGCCTCGCCCCCGGCGACCCCACCACCCGCGCCCAGATGGCAACCCTGCTCCTGCGGTTCCTGACCGCGGCGTGAGAAAATGAAAGCATCCCGCCCCGCGCCATAAGCGCGGGGCGGGATTTGCGTTTATTTCCCATATTTCTCCGCCATATACACGCTCGCGCGCGACTGGATGAGCGCCGCGGCTTCCTCCGCGGTCTTGTCGCCGGAGAGAAAGCTCGCCGCGGCGGAGGCAACGGCGGTGCAGAGAGGGGCGTCGGCATAGCGGAGGGCGGCGGTCGTGCTGTGGAGGAGGGCATCCAGCGCGGCGCAGGTGTCCTCGCCGAGCTCCTGCGCCGCGCGGCGGCGGAAGGCGTCGTAGTTCGCCGCGAGACCGTCCTCATTCTCTGCGAGCTGCGCCTCCGCACCGAGCGCGGCGAGCGCCGCGTCCAGATACTGCGCGTCCTCTGCCTCGCCGTCGCACCAGCGCAGCAGCGCCGCGGTCTGGCAGGCGTAAAGCAGCAGCTCGCCGTCCGGCCCCGCGGCGATGCCGAGCATTTCCCCGGCGCGCCAGTCCCGCAGCGTCATCTGCCCAAGCGGCGCACCGTCTGCCGCGTATTTCAGTACGCAGTAGCGTCCCTGATAGTCCTCATTGCGCACGATCTCGCGCGAGGCGTTCAGCCGCGAGGCGGGCTCCTCGCCGGTCAGGACATAAAAACAGTCCTCCCCGGCGGCGACGCCCCAGAGCCGTGCCTCGTCCGCCGCCTCCGGTGCGGGCAGCGTCAGCAGTCGCGTCTCGCCGAGCGCGGGTGCGCCGTCCAGCGACCAAGCCGCCATCCCCAGCACCGGCGCGCCGCCGTCGTCGCCCGCGATGACGAGCGCGTCCCCGACGCGTGCGACCCCGACCAGCTCCGCCGGAGCCGGCAGCGGGTAAACCACCTCGGTCCGCACCACCGTGGACACCGTCGCCGCCTCCGGCGTCTCCGCGGGCGCAGCCTGCGGCGCGCAGGCGCTCAGCAGCAGGGCGAGCGCGAGGGTGAGTGTGAGCAGCTTTTTCATAGATATCACCTCCGTCGCTTTATCGCCTTCACCATATCACACAAAAAACCGATTGTCTATGGCATATCACGCAAATTTAAATCTGCGTGATATGCCATAGACAGCGGTCGATTTGCGTGATATAACATTAAAGTCAGCTCTCCCGCCGGCATACTGCCGGCGGGGAATTTTTTCACTCTGCGCCCCACAAAAGCGCCGCGCATCTTCAACTGCTTGCGCTTTGGGGCGGGAATGTGATATAATGCGGCACATCGGAAGGAGGCGAGGCGGCGATGAATGAGGTTGCGATCGGGACGATGATCCGAAAGGAGCGCGAGGCGCAGGGGCTCACACAGCAGCTGCTCTGCGAGGGGATATGCGATATTACGACCCTCTCCCGGCTGGAAACCGGGCAGACAGTGCCCGCCATGCACAGGCTCCGGGCGCTGCTGCAAAGGCTGGGTCTGCCGGAGGAGCGCGTCTACGCGCTCGTGGGCGAA
>CALJDB010000333.1 GCA_938023775.1 uncultured Clostridia bacterium | reverse complement strand
AAAAACGGCGAAAAATCATAGACATTCGCCGCGCAATATGCAATAATGACTCCGCCCGAATCACGGTCACGGTCATTGTAAAACGCAGAAACCGCCACTCTGGCAAGTGACGGTTCCTATTTATAGAAATCTAACCTAACCAAGGATCAACCGCTTGTCCCAGCGCCCTTTTCATTTTTTGTTATACCACCGTTTCGCCCGTTGTCAATCCCCGCCGCGTGTCCGGCGGGGATTTTTGCGCTCAGAAAAGGCTCATCTGGCTCGTCTCCGGCATGGAGCCGAAGGCGCCGAGGTCGCGAAGGACCTCCATGTGGGTCTGGCTGACCTTGGGGCAGGCGGCGCGGACGTCCTCGAGGGAGACGAAGCTGAGCCCCTTTGTCCGCGCGGCGGCGAGGTCGTTCGCCGCGGTCTCGCCGAGACCGGAGATCGAGACGAAGGGCGGGCGCAGCTGCTTGTCGCCGACGGGCAGGAAGCGGATCGCGTCTGCGCTCTCGAAGTCGATCGGCGCGAAGGAGAAGCCGCGGAGATAAAACTCATAGACCGCCTGAAGCGTCGTGAGCAGGTCCTCCTCCTTGGCGGTGGCGTCCGGGTTGGACTGGATTTCCTTGATGCGCTTGCGCACCACGTCGATCCCGCGCGTCATGCACGCGGCGTCGAAGGAGTCCTTCTGGCTGCGGCGGTAAAAGTAAGCCGCGTAAAACGCCTGCGGGTGGTGGACCTTGAAATAGGCGATGCGGAACGCCATCATGACGTAAGCCACGGCGTGCGCCTTCGGGAAGAGGTAGGCGATTTTGGCGAGCGAGTCGATGTACCACTGCGGCACGCCGAGCTCGTTCATCTTCTCGACCCAGCCCTCCTGAAATCCGCCCTTTTTGACCTTGCCCTTACGGACGGCTTCCATGATCTTGAACGCCATTTTCGGCTCCATGCCCTTGCTGATGAGATAGAGCATAATGTCGTCGCGGCAGCCGACGGTCTCCTTGACGGAGGCGGTGCCGCTCGTGATGAGCTCCTGCGCGTTGCCGAGCCACACGTCCGTGCCGTGGGAGAAGCCGGAAAGACGGACCAGAATGTCAAAGCCCTCCGGCTGGGTGTCCACGAGCATCTGGCGCGTGAAGCCCGTGCCGAACTCCGGGATGCCGATGGAGCCGGTCTTGCCGATGATGGGGTCGTCGTCCGGCAGACCGAGCGGGGCGGGGGACTTGAAAATGCCCATCGTCGCCGGGTCGTCGAGCGGGATCTTTTTCGCGTCGATGCCGGTGAGGTCCTCCATCATGCGGATCATGGTCGGGTCATCGTGGCCCAGCTCGTCGAGCTTTAAGAGGTTATCCTCCATGCAGTGATATTCGAAATGGGTCGTGATGATGCCGCTGTCGGGGTCGTCCGCCGGGTGCTGGACGGGGCAGAAGTCCGTCACGTCCTTATCCTGCGGGATGATGACGAGTCCGCCGGGGTGCTGGCCCGTCGTGCGCTTGACGCCGACGCAGCCGAGGCTCAGGCGCGTTTCCTCCGCCTTTGTCGCCTTGATCTGGCGTTCCTCGAGGTATTTCTTGACGTAGCCGAAGGCGGTTTTCTCCGCGAGCGTGCCGATCGTGCCGGCGCGGAAAACGTGGTCGGAGCCGAAGAGCTCTTCGGTGTATTTGTGCGCCCGCGCCTGATATTCGCCGGAGAAGTTGAGGTCGATATCGGGAGTCTTTTCGTTGCCGGGATAGCCGAGGAAGGTCTCGAACGGGATGTCGAAGCCGTCCTTGTCGAGCTTTTCGCCGCAGACGGGGCAGGTCGCGTCCGGCATATCCGCGCCGCAGCCGGCGCCGGTGGGGTTCGAGAAATCGGAGTAATGGCACTTCGGGCAGCGGTAATGCGGCGGGAGGGAGTTGACCTCCGTGATGCCGGACATGTAAGCCACGATGGACGAGCCGACGCTGCCTCGCGAGCCGACGAGGTAGCCGTGCTCGAGCGAGTTCTGGACGAGCTTCTGGGCGGACATATAAATGACGTCGTACTCGTGGTCGAGGATGGTGTTCAGCTCGGTGTCCACGCGCTGCTGCACGATCTCCGGCGGGTGCTCGCCGTAGAGCGCGTGCATCTTGTCGTAGCAGAGCTGCTTGAGCTGCGCGGCGGAGTTTTCGATCTTCGGCGCGAACAAAATGCCCTTCGGCAGCAGCTCGATCTCCTCGCACTGCGCGGCGATGGCGTTCGGGTTGCCGATGACGGCGTCGTAGCAGAGCTGCTCGCCGAGGTAGGAAAACTCCGAGAGCATCTCGTCCGTCGTCTTGAAATAGATGGGCAGCGGCTTGTCCGCGTCGGCGAACTTGCGCCCGGCGAGCAGGATGTGGCGGAAAATTTCGTCGCCGGGGTCGAGGAAGTGGACGTCGCCGGTGGCGACGAGGGGCTTGCCGAGCGCTGCGGCGATGCGGGCGATGCGGCGGTTTAGGTCCCGCAGTCCCTCGTCGTCCGCGACGCTGCCCTCGTCGACGAGGAAGCGGTTGTTGCAGATGGGCTGAATCTCCAGATAATCATAGAACGATCCGAGGCGGCAGAGCTCCGCGTCGCTCACGCGGCGCATCATGGCGCGGAACAGCTCGCCGGCTTCGCATGCCGAGCCGATGATGAGCCCCTCGCGGTGCTCTAAAATGCGGCTTTTCAGCAGAATGGGGTTGCGGTGGAAATTTTTGAGGTAGGACTCGGAGATGAGCTCATAGAGATTTTTCAGTCCCACCTTGTTTTTCACGAGCAGGATGATGTGGTTGGCGCGCTGGCTGCGCACGCCGTCCTTGCGTACCTCCAGCAGCACGGGCTCGATGTCGCTGACGCGCTCCGCGCCCTTTTCGCGCAGCATGGCGATGAAGCGCTCCATCATCCGCGCCACGACCATCGCGTCGTCGCTCGCGCGGTGGTGGTTGAACTCCGGCAGCGCGAGATAGTTGCTGACCGTGTCCAGCTTGTGGCGCTTCAGGTGCGGCAGAAGCGTCTGCGCCAGAACGAGCGTGTCCAGATAAACGGGGTCGAAGTTGATCCCGTTGCGCTTTGCAGCCGCGGCGAGGAAGCCGACGTCGAAGTCGGCGTTGTGGGCGATGATGGGTCTGCCGCCGCAGAAATCGAGGAAGGCGCGGAGCGCCTCGCCGTCGCTCGGCGCGCCGGCAACGTCGCTGTCGTGGATGCCGGTGAGCTTCACGATCTCCGGCGGGATGGGCATTTCCGGGTCGACGAAGGTGTTGAAGGTGTCCTTGACCTCGCCGCCGGAGAAGAGCACCGCGCCGATTTCCGTGATGCGGTCGCGGTCGGAATACAGCCCGGTGCATTCGATGTCGAAGGCGATGAACTCCGCGTCCAGCGGGAGATCGCAGGCGCCATGGACGGCGAGGCGGTCGTCCACGTCGTTGACGTAGTAGCCCTCAAGTCCGTAGATGACCTTGATCCCCGCCTTTTCCGCTGCGTGCCATGCGTCCGGAAACGCCTGCGCGCAGCCGTGGTCCGTGATGGCGATGGCTTTGTGGCCCCACTTCGCCGCGCGCTTGATCGCCTCGGCGACGGGGGTCAGCGCGTCGAGCGTGGAGAAGGTGGTGTGGAGGTGGAGCTCCACGCGCTTTTCCTCCGCCGTGTCCTGCCGCACCGGGGGCGCAGAGGCGATCTGGATGTTGCGCGGCTCGAGCGTGAGGTCGTCGTCATAGCGGTTATAGCCGACGGAGCCGGCGACGGTCAGATACATCCCGTCCTGAATCTTGTCTACCGCGGCGCGGTCGGGGTCGTTGTCGCGCAGGAAGCGGCTGACCTTGATGGAGTTCGTCTCGTCCGTGATGCAGAAGCTGAGCACGGCTGCCTGATGCTTCGCGAGCTCGCGGCTGTCCGCCGCGAACACGCGGCCGCGGATGACGACGTTGCCGCTCTCCAGCGAAAGAGAGTCCATCGAAATGGGCTCGCCCTTGATGGCGCGACCCATCAGAACGTCGCCCGCGCCGGGCTTACCTCCGCCCTTTGCGGCGCCGGAGGCGGGCTTCGGCGCGGCGGGGCGCGGAAAGTCGGCGCGGATCTCCACGCTCGCGAGGGAATACTCCTCGCGCAGACGGCTTTGGAGCATATTGATCTCCGCCGGCGCGGGCATACGCGAAAAGCGGGCGTTTATCAGCATCGAGCCGCTCTCGCGCTCGATCTCCACGCCCGTCAGCACCACGCTGTCCAGCCCCCCGCCCAGCTCCGAAAGCGAAGCGCAGCAGGGGAAAACCTCTAAGAATTTGATCTGTTCTGCCATAACTTATCGAATATGTATCCTTTTATTCATCTTCCTCGATCAGCCGCATGAGCGCGGCGACCATGTCGCTTTCGGGGACCTTGGCGACGATCTCGCCTTTTTTGAAGAGCAGCGCCTCGCCGCGGCCTCCGGCAAGACCGTAATCGGCTTCGCGCGCCTCGCCGGGACCGTTGACGACGCAGCCCATGACGGCGACGGTGATGTCCCGCCCGCAGCCGGCGAGCCGGGACTCGACCTCCTCCGCCGTGGAGATGAGGTCGATCTGCGTGCGCCCGCAGGTGGGGCAGGAGATGACCTTGACGCCGCCGCGCAGCCCGCAGGCGCGCAGGATGGCGAGTCCGGCGCGGACCTCCTCAACGGGGTCCGCCGTCAGGGATACGCGGATGGTGTCGCCGATGCCGTCTAAGAGCATCGCGCCGATGCCGGCGGCGGACTGGACCGTGCCCTGATAGCGCGTGCCTGCCTCGGTGACGCCGAGGTGGAGCGGGTAGGGGAAGCGCTCCGCCGCGAGCCGGTAAGCCGCGAGCGCCGCGGGAACGGAGCTCGATTTCAGCGACAGGCAGATATCCCGGAAGCCGAAGCGCTCTAAGAGCGCGGCGTGGCGCGCGGCGGACTCCGCGAGCGCCTCCGGCGTCGGCCCGCCGTATTTTTCCAGCAGGGATTTTTCCAGCGAGCCGGCGTTCACGCCGATGCGGATGGGAACGCTGCGCTTACCGCACGCCTCCGCCACCGCGCGGACGCGGTCAGCTGAGCCGATGTTGCCGGGGTTGATGCGGATCTTCGCAGCCCCGGCGCGCACGGCGGCGAGCGCGAGACGATAGTCAAAATGAATGTCCGCCACGACGGGGAGCGGGGACTCGGCGCAGATGCGCTCCAGTGCCCCCGCCGCCGCCTCGTCCGGCACGGCGACGCGCACGATGTCGCAGCCGGCGTCCGCCAGACGGCGGATCTGGGCGAGCGTCGCCTCCGCGTCGTGGGTCGGGGTGTTGCACATGGACTGCACCGTGACCGCAGCGCCGCCGCCGATTATCACGCCGCCGACGGAAATTTGTCTCGTTTCGGTTCGTTTCATCGCGGTTTCTCTCTCACTTTGCAATGAGCTTCCACACGTCGCTGATAAGCACGAAGACCATCAGACCCATCAGCAGCACGAAGCCCGCCGTGTGGATATAGCCCTCATATTTTGGGTCGAGCTTTTTGCGCGAGATGCGCTCGATGACCCACGTGACGAGCAGGAAAAACACCCGCCCGCCGTCCAGCGCGGGGATGGGCAGCATGTTCATCACCGCGAGGTTCACGGCGATGAGCGCGAAAATATAGAAAAAGTTGAAGTAAGCCTCCAGCGGCGACGCCGCCGCGGACTCCACCTCGTTCACGAAGCCGACGATCCCGACGGGACCGGAGAGCTCCTTGACGCTGACGGCGCCGGTAATGAGGTCGCCGAGCGAGCGCCAGACGATGCGGACAAAGTTGAGGCATTCAAACCACGCATACTTCACGTTCGCGAAAAACCCGCTCTGGCGCGGGGCGAAGTAAAGCCCGTATTTCTGAACGGTCGTGCCGTCTTCGAGCGTGTATTCGACGAGCGTCATTTTATAGTCGCGCAGCGTGACGCGCTTTCCGTCGCGGATGAGGACGATCTTATGCGTCTCGCCGCCGCGCCCGATATACTCGGAAAAGTCGCCGGTGAAATAAGTCCGGTGACCGTCGACGCTCACGATGCGGTCCCCGGCAAGCAGCCCGTCCGCGCTCTCGTAGGGGCAGCCGTCCATAAAGCCGGAGATGACAGGCTCGGCAAAGTTCGCGTGCGGCGCGATGCAGAGGACCAGCAGGAAGCCGATGAGAAAATTCATCGCCGCGCCGGCAATCAGAATCAGAATCTTCTGCCAGACTTTTTTCGAGCCGAAGGCGCGGGGATCGTCGCTGTCCTCGTCCTCGCCCTCCATGGCGCAAAAGCCGCCGATGGGGAAGGCACGGAGAGTGTAGAGCGTCTCCTTGCCCTGCTTTTTCAGTATTTTCGGTCCCATGCCGAGAGCAAATTCGTTGACCTTGACGCCGCAGGCTTTCGCCACCAAAAAGTGGCCCAGCTCATGCCCGGCGATGAGAATGCCGAAGGCGAGAATTGCGAGAATGATATACATAGGCGGTTTTTTCAGTAACCCTCTTTCACAAAGCGTCGCGCCGCCGCGTCGGTCTCCAGAAGCTCGGTAAGCGTCGGCGTCTCTTTGATTTCTATGCTGTCCAGCGCGGCGGCAGCACATTCATAAATTTTTCCGAACGGCAGCTTTTCCGCGAGGAAAAGCCCGACCGCCGCCTCGTTCGCGGCGGAGAGGATGCATGGCGCGCTGCCGCCGCGCCGAGCCGCCGCGATCGCGAGGGCGAGGCAGGGCGTGTTCTCCATGTCCGGCGCTTCAAAATGCAGATCGCCCGCCGCGAAAAGGTCCAGCGGAGAAGCCAGCGAGGGCGCGCGCTCCGGATAGGTCAGTGCGTACTGGATGGGCAGCTCCATGTCCGCCACGCCGAGCTGGGCGACGACGCTGCCGTCGCAAAACTCCACGCCGGAGTGGACGATGCTCTGGGGGTGGATGAGCACCGTGATCTGGTCGGGGCTCGCGCCGAACAGGTGCATCGCCTCGATAAATTCAAGGCCCTTGTTCATCATTGTGGCGCTGTCCACGCTGATCTTTGCGCCCATGCTCCAGTTCGGGTGCGCCACCGCCTCGGCGGGGGTCTTGTAATAGGTCTCCGCGCGCGTCAAGCCGCGGAAGGGTCCGCCGGAGGCGGTCAGCAATATGCGGCGCAGCGCGCCGTGGCGCAGGTGTCCGCCGAGCGACTGGAAAATGGCGGAATGCTCGCTGTCCACAGGCACGATCTCCGCCCCGCGCTCCGCCGCGCGCGCCATGACGAGGCTGCCGGCGCAGACGAGCGTCTCCTTGTTCGCGAGCGCGATGCGCTTGCCGCAGTCGATGGCGGCGAGCGTGGGCTTTAAGCCGACGGAGCCGCTCACCGCGGTGACGACGCAGTCGCTCTCCGGCGCGGCGGCGCATTCCAAAAGCCCGTCCATGCCGGAGACGACGCGCGTCGCCGTGTCCGCGAGCGCGATGCGCAGCGCCTTCGCCGCGCGCTCGTCAAAAACGGCGGCAAGGCGCGGACGAAGCTGCCGCGCCTGCCGCTCAAGCCGTTCGATGTCCCGTCCCGCCGCGATGGCGCTCACGGGAATGCCGAGATGCGCCGCGGCGGCAAGGCTCTGCCTGCCGATGCTGCCGGTGGAGCCGAGAACCGAGAGATTTTTAACCATAGCAGATTCGCCTTTATTTCACGATGGCGGGCACCCAGCTCGCCAGAAGCTCCAGCAGCGCCGCCGTCCAGACCATGGAGTCGAAGCGGTCGAGCATGCCGCCGTGGCCCGGCAGCAGCTTGCCGAAATCCTTTACGCCGCAGAGCCGCTTCACGGCGGAGAAGCTGAGGTCGCCGAGCTGGGCGGAGAGCGCGCCGAAGAAGCCGTAAGCACCCATGACGGCAAGGTTCACGGTGTAGCCCGCCGCGCGGAGGATGAGACCGTAGACGAGCGTGAAACCGATGCCGAAGAGGAAGCAGCCGACGCTGCCCTCCAGCGTTTTGTTCGGGGAGAGACGGGGCGTCAGCTTATGCCGACCGAGCGCGAGACCGACGAAATAGCCGCCCGTGTCGCTCGAAAACGCGGCGACGAAGGGGAGCAGCGCATAGACGCTGCCGCAGTCCCGGTCGCCGAGGCGCACGATGCTCGAAAGCAAAATCGGCAGCACGCCGCCGCCCAGCAGCACGATCGCCACGAGCTTGAAGTCCATCGTCTTTTCCTTGCGGAACGAGAGCATCAGCTCGCAGAACATCAGAGCAAAGAGGAAAAACAGCACCGTTTCATACACCTTGCCCGCGCTGTAAAACACGCTGCAAAACGGGATGCAGAACGACGCGACCGCCGCATAGCCCAGCATGCGCGGGTGCGTCTCCGGCGCCATGCAGTGGATGAATTCCCACGCGCAGCAGGCGCAGATGATGCCCACGACCGCGCCGAGCAGCCAGAGCGGGGCAAAGAGAATGACGGCGAGCAGCAGCGGAATGCCGATCGCCGCGACTAAGATCCGTTTCAACATAAGGGTGTTTCTCCTTTCGGGGGATGCGTAGGGGGTCAAATCGCGCCGAAGCGCCGCTCCCGCTTCTGATACGCCGCGATGGCGCGGTTAATCTCCGCGGGGGTGAAGTCGGGCCAGAGCGTGTCCGTGAACACGAGCTCGGAATAGGCGCACTGCCAGAGCAGGAAGTTGCTGAGCCGCTGCTCCCCGCCGGGGCGGATGAGCAGGTCCGGGTCCGGAATGCCGGAGGAGTCCAGCAGGGCGGAAAAGCCCGCTTCGTCGAGCGTGTTCTCCGCGCCGTCGGCAACGCTTTTGGCATAGCGCCGCGCGGCACGGACGATCTCGTCCCTGCCGCCGTAATTCAGGCAGACGTTGGCCTGAAAGCCGTGGAGATGGGTGCTGATCTCGTCCGTCCGGGAGATTTTTTCCAGAAAGCGCGGGCTCAGCACGCTCAGATCGCCGAAAAAGTGCAGCCGGATGTCGTCCCGCTCCATTTTTTCGATCGCCTCGCCGAGATACTTCTCCAGCAGGCCCATAATGGCGTCCACCTCCTCCTGCGGCCGGCGCCAGTTCTCCGTGGAGAAGGCGTAGACCGTGAGGTAGCGCACACCGAGGTTTTTGCAGTAAGTCGCGATGGAGCGGAAGGTCTCCGCTCCGGCGGCGTGGCCCGCGGTGCGCGGGAGCCCGCGCTTTTTCGCCCAGCGGCCGTTGCCGTCCATGATAATGGCAATATGGCGGGGGAGATTGCTTTTGTCGATCTCCTCCGCCTTCTTACCGGCTTGAAAGAGCGCCATCAGATCTCGGAGAGCTCCTTCTCCTTCTTGGCGCAGAGCTCGTCGACCTTCTTGATGAAGTCATCCGTGAACTTCTGCATGTCCTTTTCCATGTTCTTGAAGTCGTCCTCGGTGATCTCGCTGGATTTCTGGAGCTTCTTGAACTTGTCCATCGCGTCGCGGCGGATGTTGCGGACGGCGACCTTGGCTTCCTCGCCGTACTTCTTCACCTGCTTGATGAGCTCCTTGCGGCGCTCCTCGGTGAGCTGCGGGAACACGAGGCGGATGATGCGGCCGTCG
>CALJDB010000332.1 GCA_938023775.1 uncultured Clostridia bacterium | reverse complement strand
TCGAATTTCGTCGCGACGGGCAGGATGAGGTCGGCGAAGCAGCACTCGTTTTCCATCCACGGATGCTGGGCGATGATGGTCTCGATCTCCGGGCTGCGGTAGCCTTCGATGAATTTGTTGCCCGCGTTCCAGCAGGTGACGTTGCAGGGCGTGTCGCTCCAGACCATGTGGATGCGCGAGCAGCCGGGGCGCGGGAACTCGAACTTCCGGAACTGACTCTCCGCGCTGGAGCGGTAGTGCGGCGTCGGCAGCGCCGGGTCCGGCACCTGCCGCACGGGAGCCCATGCGCAGCCATACCATTCCAGATGGTCCTCCAGCATCGCGCGCTGGACGAGGCAGCGCGGCACACACTGCGCCACCGGCGCATGTCCGCCCGTCAGCTTCGCAAAGTCCGGTGCGCGGCGCGCGACCTCCGGCGAGACCTTGCCTCTGCCGACGTTGACCTCCGGGTCGAGCGCGAGGTCCTCCGGCAATGCGGGCATATTGTCGCTGCTGCCGATCTGGGGCACGCGGTACATTTTTTCCGGCTGGTAAGGGATCGCCCAGTCCTCCGCGGTGCAGACGTCCCACTCCAGCATCTTCGCCTGATGGACGCCGGGTCCGCCGAGGCCCTGCATGCCGAGCAGCATGACCTCCAGCCGCGCCGGCTCGCTCGAATACGGTCCGCGGATATAGCCGCCGCCGTTGCCGTGGAGGATGCTGGTGCGCTCGCGCGCCCACTGGCGTGCAAACGCCTTGATCGTCCACTCGGCAACACCGCATTTTTCGCTCGCCCAAGCCGGCGTTTTCTCAACGCCGTCCTCCCTGCCCATCACATAGTCGGCGAATTTATTGAAGCCGTAAGCGTGCTTCGCGATATATTCCTTGTCATAGGTCCCCTCCGTCAGCCAGACCCACGCGATGGCAAGCTGGAACGCCGCGTCCGTGTTCGGCAGGATGGGGATCCACTTGTCCGCATGGACCGCCGCGGCGTAATTGAACGCCGGGTCGATGAAAACGCTTTTGATGCCGATGGATCTGAAGAAAAAGCTCAGATTGCCGGGCAGGGAGCTCGTGATGCCGAGCGGCGTCACCTCGCTGTCGCAGCCCCAGTAGAGCACGGTGTCGGCGTTTTCGCAGATATCCGGATAGAGGTTCGCGCTGGGGTTCATCTCGCCGAGCGGCTCGCAGCCCCAGACATGGCGCGCACCGAGGTGCCAGCCCTCCCACGAGTCCATGTTGCGCACCTGTACCGTGTAGGGTCCGACGAGCCCGACAAGGCGGTTCGGGCAGCCCTTGTAGGCGACATGCTTGCCCTCGCCGTGACCGTCGGACTCGACGAGCACGGCGCTCATCCCGTAAGTATCGCGCATGCGCAGCAGCTCGTCGGCGGCGATCTGCGCCGCCTCGTCCCAGCTGATGCGGACGTATTTGGAAACGCCGCGGTTCTGCGGATTGCGCTCGCCCTTCGGGTCCCAGTCCGCGCGCTCGAGGGGATAGGTCACGCGGTTTTTGGAGTAAACGCGCGTTTTATAGGTCAGCCCGAAGGGGGAAATGGGCGCACGCTCAGGCGGCTGGAGCGTCCTGCCGCGGGCGGAGATGGTCCACTTATTCTTCGCGATGTCGCGCGCATGGTTTTCCGTGTAATCAAAGGGACGGATGCGGAGAATGCGCCCGTCCCGCACCTCCACACAGCTGGGATTTCCCGAATCCCCGACGCCCGTGAGGCTGGTGCCTTTTATCATCTATTATTTTCTGTGACATTTCCTCCTGCCACTCTGAATCTGTCTGGACATGTTTTTTCATGAAGCTGCCTCCTTTCCCATATACTTCACAAACCC
>CALJDB010000331.1 GCA_938023775.1 uncultured Clostridia bacterium | reverse complement strand
GAGCGCGCGGGCGATGCCGACGCGCTGGCGGCGTCCGCCGTCGAGCTCGTGGGGGAACGCCTTCATAAAGCGGCGGTCCAGACCCACCAGATCCACAAGGCGTCGGACCTGCCCGTCGATCTCCGCGCGCTTATATTTTCCCGTGATGAGCAGCGCCTCGCTGAGCGTCTGCTCCACGGTCATGCGCGGATTTAAGCTGGAATAGGGGTCCTGAAAAATAATGGAGACCTGATGCCGGTAATTTTTCAGCGCCCTGCCGGAAAGGTGCGTCACGTCCTGCCCGTCGAAAAGTATCGTTCCGGCGGTGCTCTCGATCAGGTGGATCATCACGCGGCCGAGCGTGCTTTTTCCGCAGCCGGACTCGCCGACGATGCCCATCGTGCGGCCCTTTTCCACCTTGAAGGAAACGTCGTCCACGGCGTGGAGCGAGCCGCCGGCGACCTTGAAGTATTTTTTGAGGTTCCGGACCTCGATCATCGCGCTCATGTCGCGTCCTCCTTCCCCAGCTCCGCCCAGCGGGCGCAGCGGCAGGTGTGCTCTCCGGCGACGCTGTCGAGCGCCGGGTGGGCGCTCCGGCAGACGTCGGCGGCGTATTTGCAGCGCGGCGCGAAGAAGCAGCCCTCCGGGAGCGCCACGGGGTCCGGCGGCAGTCCAGGGATGTTCTCCAGCCGACTGACCTTGCTCTCCAGATTCGGGATGGCGTTGAAAAGAGAGAGCGTGTAGGGGTGCTTGGGGTGGAGGTAAACGTCCTCCTTCACGCCGTATTCCACGACCTCGCCGGCGTAAACCACGGCGACGGTGTCCGCGATGTTCGCCACGACGCCGAGGTCGTGGGTGATGAGAACGAGCGCCGTGTTGCTCTGGTCGCGCAGGGATTTGATCATCTTCAGCACCTGCGCCTGAATGGTGACATCCAGCGCGGTGGTGGGCTCGTCGGCGAGCAGCAGCTCCGGGGAGCAGGCGAGCGCCATTGCGATGACGACGCGCTGCTTCATACCGCCGGAGAATTCGTGCGGGTAGTTATCGTAGCGGGTGCGGGGAATGCCGACGAGCTCGAGCATGTCCTCCGCCTGCCGCCGGGCGGCGGCTTTGGAAACGCGGCTGTGCTCCATCACCGCCTCGGCGATCTGGCGTCCGACCTTCATGATCGGGTTCAGCGCCGTCATCGGGTCCTGAAAGACCATGGAAATGCGGTTGCCGCGGATCTTGCCCATCTCCCGCTCGGAGAGGCTCAGCAGCTCCTGCCCGTCGAAGCAGACGGAGCCGGAGGTGATCTTCGCGGCGCGGTCCG
>CALJDB010000330.1 GCA_938023775.1 uncultured Clostridia bacterium | reverse complement strand
GGCCCTGCCCCGGGGAATGGGGGCAGGACCGATTTTTCATTCGTCCGTTTCGCTCGGCTTCGCGACGACCTTGGAGAACGCGACCGTCTGGCTGCTGTAGAGGCTGAAGTAGCCGGAGCAGACGTAGCTGAGGGCGCAGGCGACCATAAAAAAGAGCATATACTCTCCGCCGAAGACCTCCACGCCGAGAAAAACGGAGGCGACGGGGCAGTTCGTAACGCCGCAGAAGGCGGCGACCATGCCGACCGCGGCGGCGAGTCCGGCATTGAGCCCCAGCAGGGGACCGAACACCGCGCCGAACGCCGCGCCAACGAAGAAGGTGGGCACAATCTCGCCCCCGCGGTAGCCCGCGGCGATGGTGATAACCGTGAACAGCAGCTTCAGCAGGAAATCATACCAGTTGATCTCCCCGCCGGCGACCGCCTCCGCTACAAGCTCCATGCCCGCGCCGTTATAGCGCTGCGTGCCGACCAGCAGCGTGAGCCCCAGCACGATCACACCGCCGATGACGCCGCGGATATACTTGTTCGTGATGAGCTTGCGCGCCCAGTGCTTGCCCTGCTCGACAGAGAGACAGAAGCCGATGCTCACCGCGCCGCAGGCGACGCCGAGCCCAGCGATGCGCAGCACATTCCACGCGCTGAGCGCCTGTCCCGCCGCGACGGCGAGCCGCACCGGCTCCGCGCCGAGCAGCCCGGCAACGCCGAAGGCGGTGAGTGCCGCGGTCAGGCAGGGGAGGAGCCCCGCGTAATAAAACGAGCCGACGGTCGTGACCTCCAAAACGAAAAGCGCCGCCGTGACGGGCGTTCCGAAGAGCGCGGAGAACACCGCCGCCATGCCGCAGAGCGTGATCATGTGGCTCTCGTCCGCCTTCAGGCGGAACACGCGGCCGAGCCAGTTGCCGAGACCGCCGCCGAGCTGGAGCGCCGCGCCCTCGCGTCCCGCGGAGCCGCCGACGAAGTGGGTCAGCACGGTGCCGGCAAAGACCGCCGGGACGAGCGCGAGCGGCACGCGCTTGCGGCTGCGCGCGGCTTCGATAATGAGGTCCGTGCCCATCTTGGAGGGAATGCCGCAGAGCTTATAGAACAGAAAAATGACCACCGCGCCGACCGGCAGCAGATAAAGCGTCCAGCTGTGGGCAAGGCGGAAGGCGGTTGCGACCTCGATCGCGCCGTGGAACGCGGCGCCCAGAACGCCGCTCAGTGCGCCGACCACCGCGGCGAGCGGCAGCCATTTCAGCGCCGTTCCGATGTAGCGTCCGGCGCGTTCATGCCAATGCATTTTCCTATGTAACCTCTTTTTTTCTTTACTGATTTTTAGAGCTTTGCGATCGCCGTGAGCAGCCCGTCGACCGCCTCCGGCTTTGTCGCCCAGCTCGTGCAGAGGCGGTAAGCATCCCGCTCGCCGCCGGTGGTGTCCCAGCAGCCGACGGCGAAATCGCGCTGGAGCTGATCCCGCTGCGCCGGGGTCAGCAGCACGAAAATCTGGTTTGTCGGCGAGTCGAACGCAAGGTCCAGCCCGCGCGCGAGCAGCGCGCCGCGGATGCGCCGCGCCTCGTCAACGCCATGGCGTCCGCATTCGAGGTAGAGCCCGTCTTCAAACATCGTCTCAAACTGCACGCCGAGCAGCCGCCCCTTGGCGAGCATTCCGCCGCGCTGCTTGATGATGTTGCGGAAATCGGGCTTTAAGTCCTGCCGCGTGATGACGACGGCTTCGCCGAAGAGCAGACCGCACTTCGTGCCGCCGATGGTGAACACGTCACAGCAGCGGGCGTAGTCGGCGAGCGTCAGCGTCTCGTCCGCCGCAAGGGCGTAAGCAAGGCGTGCGCCGTCGAGCATGAGGGGCAGGTCCCGTTCCCGGCAGACGGCGGAGATCGCCTCCAGCTCAGCCTTCGTGTAAAGCGTGCCGTACTCCGTCGGCTGGGAAATATAGACCATTCCCGGCTGGACGATGTGCTCGTAGTTCCCGTCCGCGCGCAGCGCGTCGATGGCGCGGCGGAGCTGCTCCGCCGTGATCTTTCCGTTGTCGTGCGGCAGGGTCAGCACCTTGTGGCCGCCGGCTTCGATCGCGCCGGTCTCGTGACAGTTGATGTGACCCGTATCGGGGCTCAGCACGCCCTGCCACGGGCGCAGCGCCGCGGCGATGACCGTGGCATTCGTCTGCGTGCCGCCGACGAGGAAGTGGACGTCCGCCTCCGGCGCGGCGCAGGCGCTCCGGATGAGCGCGCGGGCGCGCTCGCAGTGCCCGTCCAGACCGTAGCCGGGCGTCTGCTCCATATTCGTGCGCACGAGGGCGTCCAGCACCCGCGGGTGGCAGCCCTCCGTATAGTCGCTGTCAAAGCGGATCATTTGCCGAGCCCCTGATCGAGATACTCGCGCGCGAGCTCGATATAGTGCGCCGGCTGGCGCAGATTCTCGATTGTCTCCGGCGGGAGCTCCTTGATCGCCTTGGCGGGGATGCCCGCCATCATCGTGCCGTCGGGGATGACGGCGCGCTCTTTCACGACGGCGCCTGCCGCGATGATGCACTCGCTGCCGATCTCGGCGCGGTCGAGTAAGATCGCGCCCATGCCGATGAGCGTGTTGTCGCCGACGCTGGTGCAGTGGACGACGGCGTTGTGGCCGATGGTGATGTTGTCGCCCACGGTGAGCGGGTGACCGGGGTCGCAGTGGAGCGTGGCGTTATCCTGAACGCTGGTGTTCCTGCCCACCGCGATGGGGGCGCTGTCGCCGCGGAGCACCGCGCCGTACCAGATGGAGCTGCCCGCGCCGACGGTCACGTCGCCGATGAGCACGGCGTTCTCCGCCACAAAAGCCTCCGGGTCCACGCGGGGGGTGATGCCGTTGAAGGGAATGCAGATCATAGTGTAAGTTGTCTCCTGTTATAGTGAATTATTTGAAGCGCTGGCGGGGGCGATAGAACTCAAAGATGACCGCGTCGTTGCTGACCTCGTTTTTCCAGTCGTGGCTCGTCCAGCAAAAGCGCATCGCACCCATTTTTTCGACGAGGCGGACGAGCAGGGGCTTCCTGCCGTCCAGACCGTAGGCGATGAACTGGGGTCTGCCGAGGAAGTTGCAGAGCAGACGGCTCAGGAAAAACGCCTGCACGGGCGTGGCGCTCTCGCCGAACTGCTCGCGCGTGCAGCTGAGCTGACCGCGGAGCACGCCGGGGGCGTTTAAGCGCCACCAGCGGACGATGCGCGGGTCGAAGCTCTCGATGCAGTAATCGCCGTTATAAGCGCGCAGCAGCTCCCAAGTCCGCTCGCAGAGCTCGCGGCGCCGCGGGCTCGTCTTGAGCTCCACGACGATGGGAACGCGGCCGCGGACCTCCGCTAAAACGTCGCTCAGCAGAGGAATGTGCTCGCCCGTGCCGTCGAGCCGCACGTCGCGCAGCTCGCGCCATGTGAGCGCCTCGACGTCCTGCTCCACGCCGCAGACGCGGCGCAGGCTGTCGTCATGGAACACGACGACGCGGTCGTCCGCCGTGAGGTGGACGTCCAGCTCGATGGCGTAGCCGTTCTCCGCCGCGTCGCGGAAGGCGGCGAGGGAGTTTTCCGGAACGCTGCGGTCTGCGCGGTGCAGCCCGCGGTGGGCGATGTTCGCGCCGAAAAACGGGGCTTTTTTCTCCCCGCTCGCTTTGCCCGGCGCGACGAGAAACGCCGTCACGCCCGCGGCAGCCGCCGCAGCGCCGAGCGCCGGCAGCGCATACTTCAAAACGGCGCAGCTTTTCTTCTTGTGCTTCATGGGCAAAATGCCACCTCTTTCTTTCCGATTATCCCAATAATAACGGAAAAGTCCGGAAATAACAATAACAT
>CALJDB010000329.1 GCA_938023775.1 uncultured Clostridia bacterium | reverse complement strand
GAGCGTGCCGGAAAACGCCGGCTGCCTTATCGTGACGGACGGCGTGTTCTCCATGGGCGGCGACATCGCGAATCTGCCGGAGATCTGCCGCCTTGCAAAGAAATACGGCGCGCGCGTCATGGTCGACGACGCTCACGCCTTCGGCATTCTCGGCAAGGGCGGCCGCGGCAGCGCGAGCTACTTCGGGCTTGAGGATCAGGTCGATCTTTATATGAGCACCTTCTCCAAGTCCCTCGCCTCCCTCGGCGGTCACATCGCCGGCGACGCGAAGGTCATCGACTATATCCGCTGCAATTCCCGCCCCTATATCTTCGCCGCCTCCATCCCGCCGGCGCAGATCGCGATTGCGACCGCGGCGCTGCACTATCTGAAGGCGCATCCGGAGCTGCCGCAGAATCTGCTGAAAAACGCGCACTATATGCGCACCCGCCTGCTCGACGCCGGCATCAAGATCATCATGAGCGAAACGCCGATCATCCCGATCTACACCTACGAGCCGATCAAGACGCTCCAGATCCAGAAGGAGCTCTACGATCGCGGCGTTTACGTCAACGCCACGCTGCCGCCCGCCTGCGCGCCGGGCGAGTGCCTGCTGCGGTGCAGCCTGATGGCGACCCACACGCCCGCCCTCATCGACGAGGCGGTGGACATCATCATCGACGTGATGAAGAAATATGAAAACGCCTGAGCGAAAGGTCGCCGTCGTCACCGGCGGCAGCAGCGGCATCGGGCTCCAGACCGCGCTGGCGCTGAGATCGCGCGGCTGCACGGTGTATGAGTTTTCCCGCCGCGCCCCGGCGGAGGACCGCGGCATTGCGCATATTTCCTGCGACGTATCCGACGAGGCGGCGTTCCGCGCCGCGCTTGCGGACGTCGCAGCGCGCGAGGGGCGACTCGACATTCTCGTGAACAACGCCGGCTTCGGCATCTCCGGCGCCGCGGAGTTCACGGAGAACGCGGACGCGAAGCGCCTGCTGGACGTGAATCTCTTCGGCGTCGTGAACGGCTGCCGCGCCGCGCTCCCCATCATGCGCGCCCAGGGCGGCGGGCGGATCGTGAACCTCAGCTCCGTTGCTGCGCCCTGTGCCATTCCGTTTCAGGTATGGTACTCCGTGAGCAAGTCCGCCGTCAGCACTTACACCGCCGCGCTCGCGAACGAGGTTCGTCCCTTCGGCGTGACGCTCTGCGCCGTTATGCCCGGCGACATCCGCACCGGCTTCACCGCCGCGCGTGAGAAAAAGAGCGTCGGCGACGACGTTTACGGCGGGCGCATTGCCAAAAGCATCGCCATGATGGAGCACGACGAGCAAACCGGCATGTCCCCGGAGGTTGCGGGACGCTATATTGCCTCCCTCGCCCTGCGCCGCAGTGTCAAGCCCGAATACGCCATCGGCGCGAAGTATAAATTCTTCGTCATCCTCGCGCGTCTCCTCCCCTGCCGGCTCAAAAACCGGATCATTGGGATGATGTACGCAGGATAAATCGCAGAAAAGCCGCCCCGTCCGGGGCGGCTTTTTGTTTCGCGCTGCTGCGGGCGCACGGGAGAGTTTGTATGACTTGCGGCGCAAATTGAATTGGTTTCTCGCCCGCGGGACGCGAAATTCCCTCAACTCAAACCCGCCAGATCTTCTCCGCGTACTCCCGCACGGCGCGGTCGGCGGAGAACTTCCCCGCGGCGGCGATGTTCAACAGGCACTTTCTGCCGAACGCCTCGCGGTCGGTCCAGTCGCGGAGGGCGCGCAGGCGCGTTTCCGTGTAGCTGCGGAGGTCATAGAGCACATAGTACTGGTCCGCGCGGTTCCAGTCGATGCCGTCGAGCAGGGAGTGCCAGAGCTCGCGCAGACCGTCGTCGGTCTCCACGGTGCCGTCCACCAGCGTGTCGACCACGCGGCGGACGCGCTCGTCCTGCTCATAGATGTCGCGGGCGCGGTAGGAATTTTTAATGCGGGTGATGTCCTCGACCGTCGCGCCGAAGATGTATTCGTTCTCCCGTCCCGCCTGCTCCGCGATCTCGACGTTTGCGCCGTCGAGCGTGCCGAGGGTGACGGCGCCGTTGAGCATCAGCTTCATGTTGCCGGTGCCGCTCGCCTCCGTGCCCGCCGGGGAGATCTGCTCGGAGATGTCCGCTGCGGGGATGATGTGCTCGGCGTAGGAGCAGTTATAGTTTTTCACGAACACGACCTGAAGCTTGCCGCGGACGTCTGGGTCGCGGTCGATGAGCGCAGCGACGCGGTTTACATAACGTATAATGCTCTTGGCGCGGCGATAGCCCGGCGCAGCCTTTGCACCAAAGAGGAACACGACCGGCGGCAGGTCCGTAATGCGTCCCTCCTTGACGCCGAAGTAAATGTCCATAATGGACAGCGCGTTCATCAGCTGGCGCTTATACTCGTGCAGGCGCTTGACCTGCACGTCGTAGACGGCGTTCGTCGGGATCTCGACGCCCTCGTGGGCGCGGATGACGGCGGCGAGCTGCTGCTTTTTCTGGAACTTCACGCCATGGAAGCGCGCGATGAGCGCGCTGTCGATGCTCTCGCGCAGCGCGGACAGGCGGTCGAGGTCCGTAATGAATCCCTTCCAGCAGCAGTCCTCCAGCAGCGCCGTCAGCTCCGGGTTGCAGAGACCGAGCCAGCGGCGGGGCGTGATGCCGTTCGTGACGTTCAGGAATTTGTCCGGATAAACGGCAGACCAGTCGCGGAAAATGTCCTGCCGGATGATCTCGCTGTGGATGCGGGCGACACCGTTGACGTGCTCGCTCATATAGACGGAGAGGTTCGCCATGTGCGCGGTGTTGTCGCGCACGACGAAAAGCTCCGGATGCTCCGCATGGAGATGCTCCTCGATGCGGCAGAGAATGTCCGCGATCTCCGGCACGACGGAGCGCAGGAGGTTGAGGTCCCATTTTTCGAGCGCCTCCGCCATAACGGTGTGGTTCGTGTAGTTGAAGCAGCGCTTTGTGATGTCGAACGCGGCGTCGAAATCGAGCCCCTCGCGCTGGAGCAGGCGGATCAGCTCCGGAATGCTCATCGCCGGGTGTGTGTCGTTCAGCTGAACACTGATAAGCTCCGGCAGGCGCGTAAGGTCATCGCCGTGATTTTCATGGAACGAGCGCAGAATATCCTGGAGCGAAGCGCTCGAGAGCACGTACTGCTGCTTGATGCGCAGGCGCTTGCCGTCGGGTGTGGAATCGTTCGGATACAGAACGCGGGTAATATCCTCGGCCTTGTTCTTCTTTTCCAGCGCCTTGACATAGTCCTGGGCGTTGAAGGCGTCAAAGTCCAGCTCCTGCTCGGCCTCGCACTGCCAGAGACGGAGCGTTGCGACGTTGTCGGTATGATAGCCGATGACCGGCGTATCGTACGGCACGGCGAGCACCGTCTGGTCGGCGAAGCGGACGCGGACGGTGTGCTTCTCGCGGCGGAAGCTCCAGGGATCGCCGTGCTTTTCCCAGTCGTCGGCGGATTCCTTCTGCGCGCCGTTTTCAAAGCTCTGCTTGAAAAGACCGAAGCGGTAGCGCAGGCCGTAGCCGCTCAGCGGCACGCCGCAGGTGGCGGCGCTGTCCATATAGCACGCGGCAAGACGGCCCAGACCGCCGTTGCCGAGAGCCGCGTCCTCGATCTCCTCAAGACAGGCGAGATCGATGCCGCGCTCGGCAAACACCCGGCGCATTTCGTCGAGAATGCCGAGATTGAAAAGGTTATTGTATACGAGCCGCCCGACAAGATACTCGGCGGAGAGATAATACGCCTTGCGCTTTCCGGCGCGGCGGGCGCGGGATTTGGCCCAGTTGTCCCCCACCGCGATCATTACC
>CALJDB010000328.1 GCA_938023775.1 uncultured Clostridia bacterium | reverse complement strand
GCTCTTTTTCCACGCTGTCGTGGGTCTCCGCGAACAGAACGGAGTAGTCGCTCCGCTCCGCCTCCGCCTGAATGCCCTCGATGACGCGGCTGAAAAACGAGCGGCTCAGCGAGGTGATGATCACGCCGATGCGCCGGGTCTTGATGACCTTCAGCGCGCGGGCGATCTCGTTGGAGCGGTAATCGAGCTCCGCGATTGCCTGCTCCACGCGCGCCCTGACGTCCGGGCTGACAAATTTCGTGCCGTTGATCACGCGCGACACGGTCGCGATGCTGACCCCGGCTTGCTTTGCAACGTCCTTGATGCTGGCCATGTATGGCCTCCCTACTACCTTATTTTAACAAATTATAGCATATCAGTGAGAGAATCACAATCGCGTTTTCAAAGAAAGGAAGCGGCTTTTATGAAAAAACTGATCCCGGACTGCTACTGGCCCGGCGCAAACCACGGCAGCTATGTGAGCCACGAGTCCATCTGCGTCCTGAACACCGGGGAGCGCCCGGCGAAGATGACGCTGACGCTCTATTTCGAGGACCGCGAGCCGCTCGCGGGCTTCACCGTGACCGTCCCCGCCCGGCGCACGCGCCATATCCGCATGGACGCGCTCGTCTCCCCGCGCGGCGACCGCGTCCCGCGCGACACGCCCTACGCCGTGCTGCTCGAGAGCGACGAGGACGTCTCCGTGCAGTACACCCGCGTGGACACCACGCAGAGCGAGCTTGCACTTATGACGACCATCGTGTGAAATAGGAGAAAAACTATACCGGGAGACCACCGCCCATGAAAGAAAAACGACCTGCGCGGAAAAACGCATATCGCACCCTCTGTGCCGCCGCTGGAGGCGCTGCGGTGCTCGCCGTCTGGCTGCGGCTCGGCGGCTGGTGGGCGGACTGGACCGCGCGGAGCGCCGTCTCCGCCGTCTGCGACGCCTGCTTTTTAGCGGGGGTGGTCTGCTGCCTGCTCTTCGTCGCGGAGCTCTGCCGTGTGATGGGCGCGTTTGATCTGATGCGCTACGGCTTCGGCTCGCTCCTCGGCATTTTCCACCGCGGCGACGCGGAGCGCGAGCGCAAGTATGCCGATTTCGCGTCCTATCTTGCGAGCGGAAAGCGCGGCGCGCGCAGCCGCAAAACGGCGCTTTATTTTGCCGCGGGCTGGTTCGCCCTCGGCGCGGCGGGGGCGGCGGGCACATTTTCGTCTTCCGCCCGGACCGCGAAACGGGACGTCTGGAGACGGTCGGCAGCGCGCCGACGTGGTGCCCCAGCCCCTGCTATCTCAGCTTCAGCGCGGACGGGGAGCGTCTGCTCGTCTGCTGCCGGGATTCCGGCACCGTGGAGCGCTTCGCCGTCGGCGAAGACGGGCTTCTCACCCCCCCTCGGCGAGCCGGTGAAGAACCCCGCCGCGGCGTTTGCGGTGTTCTGCGAGATATGATGATGCGATCCCGCCCGGTGCTTTGGGCGGG
>CALJDB010000327.1 GCA_938023775.1 uncultured Clostridia bacterium | reverse complement strand
GCCGCCTCGACGCCAACATAGCGGAAATGCCACGGCTCATAGATGATGCCGGTCACATCCTGCCGGTCCTTCGGATAGCGGACGATGAAGCCGTATTCCTGGCAGTGCGCCGCCATCCATTTGTAAAGCGCGGTGTTCTCCAGCGAGGCGTCCTTCACGGCGTAATACTGGTCCGTGATGTCGCAGCAAAGCCCGGTCTGATGCTCGCTCGTGCCCGGCGGGGCGACGATCGTCGCGGCGACGGCGCGGTCGCCGCCGTACTGGGCGACCTTGCGCTCGTAGAGATAATTTTGCATGTCATAGCTGCGGTAGCTGGAGCTGAGGTAAACGCTGAGCCCCTCGGCGCGCCCCGCGGCGATAAAATCCTTCAGCGCGTCCACGGCACGGGAATCGAAATACTGCCCGCCTTCGAGCTCCGTGAGCTCCGGGACGTAGGTCCCGATGTCATGCGTCGGGTTCGCGAGGATATATTCCCAGCTTGTGATGTCCACGTCCGGGCGGTAAGGCGTCGGCTCCGGGGTGGGCTCCGGCGTGGGCGTGGGGGTCGGCTCCGGGGTCGGCGTCGGTGTGGGCTCCGGGGTCGGTTCGGGCGTCGGCGTCGGCGCCGCAGTGGGCTCCGGTGTCGGCTCCGGGGTCGCCTCCGGACGGACGGTGCAGGCTCCGAGCGAGAGCAGCAGCGCCGCGAGCAGCAGAAATACGGTCAGTTTTTTCATATCTCGTCTCCCAGCTTTCTTCGCAAAAGCGCGGGAGGAGCGGGCGCTCCTCCCCTTTTTTGTTTCTATGTAGTCTTAAAACTCCTCGATGAACTCCTCGAGCGTCAGCCCCTCGTCCATCATAAACTTGGCGCAGGTCTCGCCGACATAGCGGAAGTGCCACGGCTCATACCAGCCGGTGATGTCCTGCTTGTCCTTCGGGTAGCGGAGGATGAAGCCGTATTCGGCGCAGTGCTCCGTCAGCCATTCGAGGACGGGCAATCCCTCCGTGGATTCCACGTCCAGCTTGGTCGAGGAGCTGTCCAGAATGTCGACCGCGAGGCCGAGCTGGTGCTCGCTCGTGCCCGGATAGGCGACGATCTTGCGCGCGAGCTGCTCCGCCTCGGCATATTCGACCGTGCCGCCCCAGGCGATCTGGCTTGCCTTTCCGAAGAAAAGGTAAGCCTGCGTCGAGTAAGGACGGTAAGCCGCGGAGATCACGACGGTGTAGCCCGCCTCCTCCGCCGCGGAGAGCATCGCCTCCAACGCGTCGGCGGCGCGGGTGTCGAAATACTGATTGTCGCGCACGGCGGTAACGTCCGGCGCGAAGGAGTTCGAGAGGACGTAAGTCTCGTTCACGAGCTTCAGATTCCAGTCCCCGGTCGAAATGCCGGGCAGACGGTCCCGGATGCGCAGCTCGGGCGTCGGCGTCGGCTCCGGGGTCTCCTCCGCGACGGGCGAGGAGGTCACGACCGGCGGATCGTCCACCGCCGTCGGTCCCCGCTCCGTATCGCGCGCGGCGTCCGGCGCGACGCGGGAGCTGATGACGACGAGCAGCAGCACCGTCAATACCAGCAGTATCAGGCTTTTGCCCTTGTTTGCCATAAGCAGAATATTTTCCCCTTTCTCTCGTCCGCGCCTTGCGCCGCGGACCGGATGAGCGGAATAGAAATCTTTATCTACACTATACCACGATGGTATATTCTACCATGCTTTTCCGGATTTCGCAAGCTTTTCCTCCACTGTCGGCGGATTTCGACGCTTTTCGGGGCAAAATTGCCCCACAGATGTGGGAAACTGCCTGCGGCGGGCGCTCACAGGCAGTCGATGGTGAGGTCGATGAGATTATCGTAGCAGACGCAGGCGATGTCGTAAAACGCGCTGCCCTGCGCCGCGTCGATCGTCACGAAGGCGCGGTTCGAGCCCGTCTCGCGCAGGGAGCGCACGGTCCCGCCGAGCTCGGCGGCGAGCATCTCCGCCGTGTATTCCACGGTCGGGCGGCTCTCCTCCGTCACGGGGTAGCGCTCCGCGTGGCTGAGGCGCTCGCGGCTTAAATAGAGGCGGTAGACCGTCCCGGTGTCCGCGTCGAAAAACACGTCCAGCCAGTTTTGCCAGTCGCCGCGCTGCTCCAGCCACATGCGCGCGATGCGCAGCGTCTTCTCCCCGTCCGTCAGGACGGTGTATTCGCTGCTGTAGGGTCCGCCCAGCTCCGCTTCGCGGTCGTCGATGCAGCGGGCTGCGAGGGTGTGCATCCGCGTTTCGCAGGCGGCGGTGAGGTCTGCCTCCGGCGTCTCGATGCGCTCCACGGCAACGCTGTCATCCCCCGCGAGATAGCGCTGGAATATCTCCGCGCGGCGCGGGGCGTCAGTCGTCTCCACGGCGGGCTCCTCCGTCCGGAACGCGAGCGGCACGAGCATCGCCGCGAGCAGCAGCGCCGCCGCAGCCGCGACGTTGACGATCAGCTTCGTCCGCTCCGTGAGGTGCAGCCATTCAGTCAGCTTCTTCACGCGCCGCGCCTCCCTTCAGCAGTATCCGCACCGTCGTGCCCTTGCCGAGCTCGCTCTCGTATTCGAGCCGCGTTCCGTGCAGCTCCGCGATGCGCTGGCAGAGCGCGAGACCGAGCCCGGCGCCGTTCTGGGCGCGAGAGCGGGATTTGTCGATCATATAAAACGGCTCCGTGATGCGGCTGAGCTCCTCGGCGGGCATGCCGCGGCCATGGTCGCGGACATAGAGCGCGTAGCCCCCGTCCTCCGCCTTGCCGAAAAGCTCGATGACGTCGCCCTTCTTGCTCGCCTTGCGCGCGTTGTCCACAAGGTTGATCATCAGCGTTTTGAAGAGGTCAGGCTCGACCTCGATCGTGCCGGGCTCCCAGCGCAGGTCGAGCGTCAGCCCGTCGTTCGAGAGGCTCGGCACCGTCACCGCCGCGATGGAGCGGATAAAATAGCCGACCTCGAACTTTTTCGGCTCGAAGTCCTGCTTACCCGCGACGATAATGTCCATCAGCTTCAGCGAGAGCGCCTCAAGGCGCTTGCCCTCGGAGAAGATATAGCCCGCGGCGGTAAAGCGGGACTTCGGGTTCATGTCCTTGCTGCGCAGCATGTCCGCGTAGCCGATGATGGCAGTGAGCGGCGTTTTGAGCTCATGGGCGAACGAGCCGATGAACTCCTCGCGCCGGGACGCGACGTTTTCGAGGTTTTCGATGCTGCGCTCCAGCTCGCTGATGCGCACCTTCTGGAGCCGCATCGTCCGCGTTTCCGCGGAGCTCACGAACCACTCCACGGCATAGACGAAAAAGCCGCCGGCGAGCACGGAGATGAGCAGAAACACGATATAAGCGCCGTAATAGCGCGACGCGGCGGGCACCCGGCGGAGCAGGATGCACTCGCCGATGCAGACGATGACCGCGATGACCGCCGCCGCAGCGAAAAACGTCTTGAGCGGCCGGCTGTTTTTGCGTTCCAAGCGTTCAGACCTCCAGTCGGTAGCCTACCTTGTAAATTGCCTTGATCTTGTCCTCCCAGTGCAGCTTCTTGCGCAGGCGCTGC
>CALJDB010000326.1 GCA_938023775.1 uncultured Clostridia bacterium | reverse complement strand
GTGATCTCCGCCAGCAGCACTTCCCTGCCCTGTCCCTTTTCAGCGGAAAACGGGATGAGCTTCACATCCTCCGGCAGTTCGAGCGTCTCCCGGATGAGTGCAAGGTTCGGCTCGATCTCGCTTTTTTTGAGCTTATCGAGCTTGTTGGCGACAACCAAAACGGGGCAGCCGGTGGCGCGGAACCATGCCGCCATGGTGACGTCGTCCGCTGTGGGCTTATGGCGGGCGTCGACGATCATCACGCCGAGGGTGATGAGCCCTTCCTCGGCGAAAAACTGCTCCATCAGCGCCGCCCAGCGGTCGCGCTCGCTCTTGGAGACCTTGGCGTAGCCGTAACCGGGCAGATCGATGAAATAGGCGGTCTTGTCGATGAGAAAATAGTTGATATGCACCGTCTTGCCCGGCTGGGCGCCGACACGGGCGAAGTTTTTGCGGTTTAGGAGCTTATTGATGACGGAGGATTTTCCGACGTTGCTCTTGCCGGAAAAGGCAATGGCGGGGCGTCCGTCGCGGACGAGGTCCTTGACGCTCGCGGCGGACTTAATAAATTCGGCATTCTGAAAATTCATAGCCCCTCCCCCGCTCACTGGCGTATGCCGAGCCTCGGGCGCTCGCCGTCCTCCGGCGGGACGCGGAACGCCGGTGCTTCGCCGCTGCCGCGTGCGAGCGCGACGTCGAGGATATTGTCCACATGCTCGGTCGTCACAAAATTCAGCGCACGGCGCACGGTCTGGTCGATCTCCTCCAGATCGCGCTCGTTTTCCGCCGGGATGATGACGGTGTGGATCCCGGCGCGGAGCGCCGCCATGGTCTTTTCGCGCAGACCGCCGATAGGCATGATGCGCCCGCGCAGGCTGATCTCGCCCGTCATCGCGACGTCGCGCCGGACGGGGATACCCGTCAGCGCGGAGATGACTGCGATGCAGATCGTGATACCCGCAGAGGGACCGTCCTTCGGCACCGCGCCCTCCGGGAAGTGGATGTGGATATCCTTATTTTTATAAAACTCCGGGTCGATGCCGAGCAGGGCGCAGCGCGTGCGGATATAGCTCACCGCGGCGCGCGCCGACTCCTTCATCACGTCGCCGAGGTTGCCGGTGAGCTCCAGCTTGCCGCTGCCGTCCATGACGCCAACCTCAACGTCCAGCACCTCGCCGCCGACGCTCGTCCACGCGAGACCGTGGACAAGACCGACCTCGTCGCGCGCACCGAGGCGCGGCGTGCGGAACTTCGGCGCGCCGAGATAGGGCTCCAGCGCACCGGCGCGGACGTTGACGGACTTCAGCCCCTCATCCTCCACGAGCGCCTTCGCCGCACGGCGGCAGACCGCCGCGATCTGACGCTCGAGCACGCGGACGCCGGATTCGCGCGTATAGTCGGCGATGATCTCGCGCAGCGCCCCGTCGCTGATGCGGAGGGTCCTGCCGTTCAGACCGTGCTTTTTCCGCTGCTTCGGCAGCAGGTGGTGCTTCGCGATCTGGAGCTTTTCCTCGTCGGTATAGCTGCCGAGCTCGATGACCTCCATGCGGTCGAGCAGCGCACGGGGGATCGTGTCCGTCGAGTTCGCGGTCGTGATGAAAAACACGCTGCTCAGGTCGACGGGAATCTCGAGAAAGTTATCGCGGAACGAGCCGTTCTGCTCGCTGTCGAGCGCCTCGAGCAGCGCGGCGGCAGGGTCGCCCCGGTAGTCGCTGCCGAGCTTGTCGATCTCGTCGAGCACCATGACGGGGTTCATATTCTTTGCCTGAATAAGCCCGGAGATAATGCGTCCGGGCATTGCGCCGACATAGGTGCGGCGATGACCGCGGATCTCCGCCTCGTCGTGGACGCCGCCGAGAGAGACGCGGGCGAGGCTGCGGTTCGTCGCGCGCGCGATGGAAAGCGCGACGCTCGTCTTGCCGACGCCCGGAGGTCCGACAAGGCAGAGCACGCCGCCGCGCACATCCGGCGCGAGCTGGCGCACGGCGAGGTATTCCAGAATGCGCTCCTTGACCTTTTCGAGTCCGAAGTGGTCCTCGTCCAGGCATTTCCGCGCGCGCGCCACATCGGCGGTCTCGACCGTGCGGTAATGCCACGGGAGCTCAAGGCAGGTATCAAGATAAGAGCGGATGACGGCGCTCTCGCTGCTGCCGAAAGGCTGCTTGGCGAGGCGGCTGACCTCGCGCAGGAGCTTATCCTCCGTCTCCTGCGGGAGAAAGAGATCGCGGATGCGGTCGCGGTACTCGTCGAGCTCTTCGGGACCGTCGTCCCCGCCCTCGCCGAGCTCCTGCCGAATGAGCTTCATCTGCTCGCGCAGGTAATAGTCCCGCTGGCCCTGCTCCAGCTCGGCGCGGGTCGCCTCGTCGAGCTCCTTTTCGAGCGTCTGCACGTCTACCTCGCGGGCGAGGAGGCGGCAGGCGAGCTCCAGACGGCGCACGGGGTCGAGCTCTTCGAGCACCTGCTGCTTTTCGGTATAGCGCTGAAGCGCGTGCTGGGCGACGAGGTCCGCCGTGTGACCGGGGTCCGGCTCGGCGAGCAGCATCGCGATGCGCTCCGGCACGGGCGCGCCAGTGATGTTGAGATATTCGTCAAACAGCTCAAGGCAGCGGCGGATGAGCGCCTCGCTGCGCGCGGCGGAGGCACGGCGGTTCGTCTTATCGTCGAGCCGCTCCACGGCGGCGGTATAAGCCGGGCGGCTCTCGTCGATATGCAGCACTCTTGCGCGGTAATGGCCCTCGACCATCACCTTCGCGAGATTGCCGCCGGGGATGCGCAGCACCTGCCGCACCGAGCAGACCGTTCCGATCTCGTAAAGGTCCGCGGCGTGGGGCTGGGCGTTCGTGATCTCGCGCTGGGTGACGAGGAAAATATTCTGATTGTCTGCAAGCGCGGCGTTCAGCGCCGCGACGGACATCTGGCGCTCGACCTCGAAGCTTAAGGTCGCGCCGGGAAACGCCGTTACGCCGCGCAGCGGCAGCAGCGGCAGCGTGACGGGCGCAGTGTTCAATTCTTCCATATCTTGCTCCTTTCCGGGAGGGTTCGTTTGAAAAAGGGCGGCGGGGGAAAGAGTCTTTCTTCCCTCCGCCGCGCCGGGTTTTGACTTTTTTGTTTTTTCAGCGGATGATCTGGGGGTCGGAGCCGCTGCGGATGCAGTCAGCGGTGATGACGACCTTCTTGATGCTGGGGTCGGAGGGGACCTCATACATCACGCGCGTCATAGCCTGCTCCGTCACGCTGCGCAGTCCGCGCGCGCCGATGCCCATTTCGATCGCCTTGTCCGCGATTGCGCCGAGGGCGTCCTCCTCGTAGACGAGTTCAACGTTATCCATCGCGAGCAGCGCCTTATACTGCTTCGTGAGCGCGTTTTTCGGCTCGGTGAGGATGCGGACGAGATCGTCGCGTCCGAGACTGCTGAGCGGCGTGATGACCGGCAGACGACCGATGAGCTCCGGAATAATGCCGTAGCGCAGGAGGTCGTGCTGCTGCACATGCTGCAATATTTCTCCCACGTTCCGCTCGCGGCTGCTCTTGATCTCCGCCTCGAAGCCCATGGTCTTTTTGTCTAGACGCTGCTCGATGATCTTCTCGATCCCGTCGAACGCGCCGCCGCAGATGAACATGATGTTCGTCGTGTCCACATGGATGAACTCCTGATGCGGATGCTTGCGCCCGCCCTGCGGCGGAACGGCGGCGACCGTTCCCTCGAGGATCTTCAGCAGCGCCTGCTGCACGCCCTCGCCGGAAACGTCGCGCGTGATGGAGGTGTTCTCGCTCTTGCGGGAAATCTTGTCGAGCTCGTCGATGTAGATGATGCCGTGCTCGGCCTTTTCCACGTCGAAATCCGCCGCCTGAAGCAGGCGGAGCAGGATGTTTTCAACGTCCTCGCCGACATAGCCCGCCTCGGTCAGCGTCGTGGCGTCCGCGATGGCGAAGGGAACGTCCAGCAGACGCGCCATGGTCTGGGCAAAGAGGGTCTTGCCGCTGCCGGTGGGACCGATGAGCAGGATGTTGCTCTTCTGGAGCTCCACATCGGCGTTCTGGCTGCCGTGGAAAATGCGCTTATAATGGTTATAGACCGCGACGGACAGGGCGACCTTGGCGCGGTCCTGCCCGATAATGTAGTCATCCAGCACCTTGCGGATTTCCGCCGGCTTGGGCAGACGCTCCGGGCGGAACTCAGA
>CALJDB010000325.1 GCA_938023775.1 uncultured Clostridia bacterium | reverse complement strand
GGGAGCGGATCGATCGTGCCGGGCAGGATCACGCAGTCATAGCCTGCGGGATCGGCCTCCGCCTCCGTTTTCGTCGGCAGCAGACGCAGCCCTTCCTCGCTTCGGTACTCTTTGTCCTCTCCGGCAATATAATCGATGCTCTCGCCATACCAGACGGAAAGAGCCGCCGTGAGGCAGGTGATCTCCTGCAAAGACGCGCTCGGATACAGCAAAACGGCAAATCGGCTCACGGGATCTCTCCTTTCGGAAAAAATATCCCCGTCCGCCGGGACGGGGATATTCGTTGAAACTATGTACTCAGGCGAGCGCGGCGGTGATGATGGCCATCTTGTAGACCTCGTCGGCGTTGCAGCCGCGGGAGAGGTCGTTGATCGGGGCGTTCAGACCCTGCAGGATGGGACCGTAGGCGTCGTAGCCGCCGAGACGCTGGGCGATCTTGTAGCCGATGTTGCCCGCCTCGATGAGCGGGAAGATGAAGGTGTTCGCCTGACCGGCGACGGGGGAGCCGGGGAACTTCAGCTGGCCGACCTCCGGCGCGACGGCGGCGTCGAACTGCATCTCGCCGTCGATGGCGAGGTCCGGCGCGAGCTCCTTCGCGACCTTGGTTGCCTCCGCGCTCAGCGCGACGGTGCCGCCCTTGCCGGAGCCGCGGGTGGAGAAGCTGAGGAACGCGACCTTCGGGTCGATGCCGAAGACCTTCGCGGTCTTGGCGGACTCGACGGCGACCTCCGCGAGCTTCTGCGCGGCGGTGAACTTGACGTTGCCGTCCTTGTCGACGTCGTCCTGATAGTCGATGTTGATTGCGCAGTCGCCCATGCAGATGGTGCGCAGGCGCTCCTCGCCGAAGTCACGGTTCATGATGAAGCAGGAGGACACGAGGTGGGCGCCCGGCTTGGTCTTGACGAGCTGGAGCGCGGGGCGGACGGTGTCCGCAGTGGAGTAAGTCGCGCCGCCGAGCAGGCAGTCTGCCTTGCCCATCTTGACGAGCATCGTGCCGAAGTAGTTGCCCTTCAGCAGATTTGCGCGGCAGTCCTCCGGGCTCATTTTGCCCTTGCGCAGCTCGACCATCTTCTCGACCATCTCGTCCATGCCCTCATAGGTCTCCGGGTCGACGATCGTCGCGCGGGAGAGGTCGTAGCCGTCCTTCTGCGCGGCGGCGAGCACGGCGTCCGGCTTGCCGACGAGCACGACGTCCATCAGGTCCTCCGCCAGCAGACGGTTCGCGGCGTTCTGGATGCGGTAGTCCGTGCCTTCGGTGAACACGATGGTGCGGCGGGTCTCATGCAGTTTCTCAATCAGCTTTTCAAACATTTTGGATGTTCCTCCTTATGTATATCGGTGTTTTCTGCCTGAAAAAATCTCTAACCTAAAATACTCTATCACGTTCGGGAAAAAAGTCAAGCGAAACGGGTGCGATTCGACGGAAAAAGTGTTTACAAACGCGCGGAGCGCCTGTATAATACTACCTGTTATCTAAATTGTTACCAGACTCTAACAAGGAGAACATCACACATGGTACGCACCTTTTCTCAGACGATGTCGGAGCTCCGGCATGCGCGGGGGCTGAGCCAGCGGACCGTTGCCTCGGCGCTGCATATCAGTCAGGCGCTGCTGAGCCACTATGAAAACGGCACGCGCGAGCCGGGACTCAGCTTCGTCTGCCGCGCGAGCCGCTATTTCGGCGTTTCCGCCGACTATCTGCTCGGACTGTCGGACGCCGCCGGCCGCAGCGTCGACCGCGCGACGCTCGAAACGCTCGCCGCCGGGCTCGCCGAGCTGAGCGAGCGCGTCAAAACCGCACTGGAGGAGACCAAAGCATGATCGCACAGGACCATATCCGCAATTTTTCCATCATCGCCCACATCGACCACGGAAAGAGTACCCTTTCCGACCGTCTCATCGAGCTCTGCAAAGCCGTCCCCGCGCGGGAGATGGAGGACCAGATCCTCGACAATATGGAGCTTGAACGCGAGCGCGGCATCACGATCAAGGCGCGCGCCGTCCGCTTGGACTATACCGCCGCGGACGGGGAGGTCTATGCCTTGAACCTCATCGACACGCCGGGGCATGTGGACTTCAACTACGAGGTCTCGCGCTCGCTCGCCGCCTGCGAGGGCGCGGTGCTCGTCGTGGACGCGGCGCAGGGCGTTGAGGCGCAGACGCTCGCGAACACTTATCTCGCGATGGAGCACGATCTGGAGATTCTTCCCGTCATCAACAAGATCGACCTGCCCGCGGCGGACCCCGCGCGCGTGAAGCAGGAGATCGAGGACATCATCGGTCTGCCGAGCGAGGACGCGCCGGAGATCAGCGCCAAGATGGGGCTTAACGTCGAGCAGGTGCTCGAGGATATCGTGGCGAACGTCCCTGCGCCGACCGGCGATGCGGACGCGCCGCTCCGCGCGCTCATTTTCGACAGCCAGTACGACGCTTATCTCGGCGTCGTCGTCTACGTCCGCGTGATGGAGGGCACGGTCTCCGTCGGGCAGGAGGTGCGCCTGATGGCGTCCGGCGGGACGTATAAGGTGCTCGAATGCGGCTATCTCCGCCCGCGGGGCGTTGAGAACACGCGCTGCCTCCGCGCCGGCGAGGTCGGCTGCTTCACAGCGTCGATCAAAAACGTGAAGGACACCCGCGTGGGCGACACCGTCACGGACGCGGAAAACCCCGCGGCGGAGGCGCTGCCGGGCTACCGCCCCGTGCGCCCGATGGTCTACTGCGGCATTTATACGGAGGACGGCAGCCGCTTCGGCGACCTGCGCGACGCGCTGGAGAAGCTCCAGCTCAACGACGCCTCGCTCGTTTTCGAGCCGGAGACCAGCGTCGCCCTCGGCTTCGGCTTCCGCTGCGGTTTCCTCGGCATGCTGCATATGGAGATCATTCAGGAGCGTCTCGAGCGCGAATTCAACCTCGACCTCATCACGACGCTGCCGAGCGTTATTTATGAGATCACGAAAAACGACGGGTCCATCCTGCGCGTCGATAACCCGCATAATTACCCGGACCCGACCGTCATCGCCGCCGCGAGCGAGCCCTTCGTCAAGGCGAGCATCATTTCCCCGCCGGACTATATCGGCTCCATCATGCCGATCTGTCAGGACCGCCGCGGCGAGTTCAAGGACATGCAGTATCTCGACCCCACCCGCGTCGAGCTGCACTATTCCATGCCGCTCAACGAGATCATCTACGACTTCTTCGACGCGCTCAAGAGCCGCACGCGCGGCTACGGCTCGCTCGAC
>CALJDB010000324.1 GCA_938023775.1 uncultured Clostridia bacterium | reverse complement strand
TGACGGAGAAGCAGGCACCCACGTCACGCAGCAGCTCAACATAATTCAGGTTCAGCAGCCAGTCGGCGTTGTTCAGCATCAGGGCCTTGCCCTCGCCGAACTCAATAAAGCGCTCCATCTGACGCTTGAAGCACTCGGCGTTGTGGTCGATGTCCTCCTTCGTCAGCATTTTGCGCATGTCGGTTCTGCCGGAGGGGTCGCCGATCATGGTCGTGCCGCCGCCGATGAGGGCGATGGGGCGGTTGCCCGCCTGCTGGAGGCGCTTCATCAGCGTCAGCGCCATGAAGTGACCGGCGGTCAGGCTGTCCGCCGTGCAGTCAAAGCCAATGTAAAACGTTGCCTTGCCGTTATTGATGACGTCGCGGATCTCCGCCTCGTCCGTCACCTGCGCGATGAGTCCGCGCGCCTGAAGCTCTTCGTAGATACCCATTTTTCTGATAGTTCCTCTCGTTATGTGATAAAAATTTTATTAGTCGATTTGGAGCGTCTCGCCGTAAGCGAGGACGCGGAGGTCGGTCTCGCAGTGGAGCAGGGCGGGCAGCGCGTCGCCGAGGTAGGCGAGGACGGGGTAGCCCGCGGTGTCGCTGCGGTAGTGCATCGGGACGGTGATGCGGGGATGGAGCGCGTCGATGACGGCGGCTGCCTCCGGCGCGTCGATCGTGTAATAGCCGCCGATGGGGACGAGCAGAACGTCCGGTGCGGCGAGCGCCGCAGTCTCATTTGCCGTCAGGGGTCTGCCGAGGTCGCCGAGGTGGACGAGCGTTTTGTCGCCGAAGGTGAAGCGGCGGATGATGCTCTCGCCGCGGCGGGCGCCGCCGTGGTGGTCGTGGGGGACGGTGAGCTCCGTGAGGGTGAAGCGCGGCGCGCCGCCGGAGTGCAGTGTGACGAGGCCTGCGGCGTTATGGTCGTCGTGATCGTGGCTGCAATAGACAAATTCCGCCTCCGTGCGGAGCGGGGGATAGCCGGGGACGCTGCCGTCGGCATAGGGGTCGAGCACGATGCGCTGGTCGCCGTAAGTCAGGCGGAAGCAGGCATGTCCGAGGTATTCCACTGTCAGGTTTGGCATGAATCGTTCCTCCGTTTCATCATTTAAAACTATAAAGCGCCCTCTGCCTTCCGGTCTTGGAAAGCAGAGGGCGTTATTTCTTAACGCGGTACCACCTCTGGGGTCGCCGGTCCCTCACGGGGCGCGGCCTTGGCAGGTGCCAGGGGGCATCTGCGCGCGGTAACGGGCGCTGACCGTGCGCGCTTAGTGGGTCTCCGACGGGACCGTTCGGCGCGCCTACTCCGCGGCGTAATTCGAAAAATCCGGCGCTTTGGACCCCTTTCACCAGCCGGGGTCTCTCTGATTATCCTGCGCTCAGCTCTACTTCGTCCGCGTTCCGACGCATTTTTCGTGGGACTATTCTAACCGATGGGCGGGCGCTTGTCAAGCCCTCTTTGCTCAGCGGATGCGGCGGCACTCCAGGTAATAGCGCTTATCCTCGGCATGCCCGATGGAGAAGCTCTTGCGGGGGAAGGGACCGCTTTGCTCGACGGAGGGGAAGAGCTCGCTTTTTTCCATGCGGGGGAGGAGCAGGGCGGCGCAGCCGGGACGGCTGCCCATTTCAAGCGCGGTGTCGTCGCCGTGGATATAGTCGATCTCGCCGCCGCGCATGTCCATATAGTGACGGCAGGCGTCCTCCGCGGTGTCGATCACCTGCCCGATGGTGAGCCCGCCGACGCGGACGGTCCACTCGCCCTCCGGCGTTGCGAGGCGGAGCGTGTGGCTGTTCATATGGGCACGGGAGACGGCGGAGAAGGCGGCGGAAATGCTCGCGTAAAACTCCGCGGGGCGGGTATGGAAGATCACGCGGTGGATGGGCTCGAAGGTCACGGCGGGGTCGTGGATGTTGACGAGCTCCACAAGGGAGAAGCGGGCGGGGTGGGTTTCGCGCTCAGCCTCGCTCAGGGTCGGCTTCAGGGCTTCCCAGCAGCGCTTGGCGGTGGCGAGGGAGTGGTTCCCGTCGCCCATGGCGAAGAGGACGGGGGGCTTTTCGCCGCTGCGCGCCGCTGCCGCTTCCGCAAGGGCGGCGAGGGCAGCGTCTACGCCGTCGGCGTCCGCGCCGGTGACGCGCCAGCCGCGGATATGGCCGCCGCCGGCGGAGAGGTCAAAGTCATAGAGCGGCTCCAGCGCGGCGCGCTTTGCCGCGAGGGGGGCGAGGACGCGGTCGGCTTCGTCGTCGATAAAGACCATGGTATGGGGCATTTCGAGCGCCGCGCCCTCGCGGACGCGGACGCGCGCGGGGAGGCGGGAGGCGACGGTGCCCTCCGTGGCGCGGACGGGGCTCGCGGAATCGGGGGAGAAATCATAGTCCTCCAGATCGAGCGCGCCGACGATGCCGCGGCGGGTCGCGCCGCTCTGGAGCGTGCGCTCGACGTAGACAAAGCTCTCCGGCAGGGCGCGGAAGACGCCCTCGGCGAGGTAGCGGTCCATTTCGGCGTTGATGCGCGCCGCTTCGGTCATAGGGTCGCGCTCGGCGAGGTAAGCCTCCGGGAGCATGAGGTGCAGCGCGCTCGGTGTGCCGGCGCACTCGCGCTCGCGCGCGGCCCAATATTCCGGCTGGGCGGTGAACTGGTCACAGGCGACGACGCTCCATTTTTCCATGTCGACGCCCTGCGGGATCAGGATCTCCGTCCGGCGAAAGGTATGGTTCATAGCTGGGGTCCTCCTTTTTGGGGGTAGTTTTTCGTTTTTTTCTAT
>CALJDB010000323.1 GCA_938023775.1 uncultured Clostridia bacterium | reverse complement strand
GACGTCAAGAATCGCGGAGAGCTCGCGCGCGATGAGCACGGGGTCCTCGTTATACATCACGATCTCCGCCGGGGAGATATAGATCGTGTCCGCCGTTGCGCTTTTCGCGAGGATCATCATGTTGCGGTCATAGATCGTGCCGCGCCCGGAGTCCACCGTCGTCTCGCGCACCTGCTGGGAAATGGCGGCGGATTCATAGCGCTCGTGGTCCACGATCTGCAATTTAAAGAGCCGCGCGCCGAGGACTAAAAATGCAGCAATGCCGCACACTATCAAAAGGACGAGTGTGCGGCTGAGCATTCTTTGATTGGGCGCGGAATTTGTCCGCTTTTCGCTGCGTTTATCTGCCATAATTTTTTACAAAGCTCCTGTTTTCACGCTGAAGGGTTGGACCGAACCGGCTTTTTGTCTCATGATACGCCGAGGCTTATCCGAAATATGCGCCGAGTCCGGAGAGGAAGTCCGCCGCGCGGTCGACGAGGCTCTCGCCCTCGCTCTGTGCGACGACGACCGCCTTGTCCGGCGAGGAGGTGTCGATATAATACACCTGATCCGCCTTCGGCTTCTGCATGCCGAGGGAGGACATGGCGTAATCCTCGATCTCTGCGAGGTTGAAGGCGCTCTCGTAGGCGATCTTGAGCTTCGCCTGCTGCTGCTCGAGCTCCGCGAGCTGCTGCTCGAGCTCAACGGCGCCGTCCGAAACGCTGAACAGCTGCACCTGCGCCAGAACGCCGGTCACGAGCAGAAACGCGGCGACGAGCGCGCCCAGAATGGCGGTTGGGGCGATGCCCTGCTTGGTGCGCGCCGCGTTCTTCGCGCGGGTGCGGACGCGGGTCTGGGTCTGGGTCCGGGGGCGCGCCGCCGGGGTTTGGGGGCGGCTATATTCCTCCGGATAGAGCTCCGGATTGTTGAAATCATACGCGAGGGAGCCGTAAACCGCGCCCTGTCCGTATTTTGCCGATGCAGCCGCTGCCATTTTTTATCGTCCTTTCTCTTAAGTCAGGTCAAAAACGTGATTGAGTCTTCTTGATTACACCCGCTCCGCGACGCGCAGCTTGGCGCTGCGGGAGCGTGGGTTTTCCTCCAGCTCCTGCGGCGAGGGCAGGATGGGCTTACGCGTTACGCTCCGGAGCGTCTGCACAAAGCCGCAGGTGCAGACCGGGAACTCCCGCGGGCAAGTGCAGCCGTGCTCGCGCGAGGCGATGGCGTTTTTCACGATGCGGTCCTCCAGCGAGTGGAAGGAGATGACCGCGAGCCGTCCGCCGGGATTGAGCAGGTCCACCGCGTGGTCCAGCAGCTCGCTGATGGAGCCGAGCTCGTCGTTCACGGCGATGCGGATCGCCTGAAAGCTCCGCTTCGCCGGGTGCTGCTTTTCGCGCAGCGCGGCGGCGGGCATGGCGGAACGGATAACGTCCACGAGCTCGATCGTCGTGTCGATCGGCGCGGTCTCCCGCCGCCGGACGATCGCCTGCGCGATGCGGGGCGCATAGCGCTCCTCGCCGAAATCGTAGAGAATGCGCTTGAGCTTCTCTTCGGGCCATTTGTTCACGATGAACCACGCCGTGATCCCCTCGCTGCGGTCCATGCGCATATCGAGCGGGGCGTCCGCCATATAGGAAAAGCCGCGTTCGGGGTTGTCGAGCTGGGGCGAGGAGACGCCGAGGTCAAAGAGCATGCCGTCCGCGCCGGTAACGCCGGCGTCGGCGAGCAGCTGGGGCAGGTCGCGGAAGTTTCCGTGTACGAAGGTGATGCGGTCGGCATAGGGCGCAAGGCGCTCCTGTGCGCGGCTGAGCGCCATCTCGTCGCGGTCGATCGCGATGAGCCGCCCGGTGGTCAGGCGCTTCGCGATCTGCTCGGAGTGGCCTCCCATGCCGAGCGTGCCGTCCACATAAATGCCGTCGGGACGGATGTTCAGCGCCTCGATGCACTCATTGAGCAGCACGGAATAATGCTTCAATTCCATATCAGAACTCCAGCTCCTCCATTACGGCGGCGATGTTCTCCGGCGTTGTCTCGATCGCATTCAGCTCCGCCCAAGCGTCGCTGTCCCAGAGCTCCGCGTGGTTGTTGCAGCCGACGACCGTCACGTTTTTGGTCAGTCCGGCGAAGTCGCGCAGATTCTGCGGGATGAGGATGCGCCCCTGCGCATCGAGCTCGCAGCGCGCGGCGTAGCGAAAAGCGGGCGCATCTTGCGCTGCTTGACGTAAGGCATGGCGTTGACCTTGTCGGAGAAGGTCTGCCAGCTCTCGGAATTATAGGCGGAGAGGCAGCGGTCCATGCTGAGCGTAACGTAAAACACGTCGCCGAGCTCCTCGCGCAGTCTTGCAGGGATGAAAAGACGGCCCTTGGCGTCCAGATTGTGCTGATATTCGCCGGTCATGCCTGTCCCGTCTCCCCTTTCGCGCAAATTTTGGGCTTCGCTTCCACATTCGTGGGAAAATGATGCACTTTACACCACTTTGCCCCACAGCGTGATTTCATTATAAGTGGTAGA
>CALJDB010000322.1 GCA_938023775.1 uncultured Clostridia bacterium | reverse complement strand
GAGCGCGAGTGGGAGGAGATTCAGAGCTCCGATTACCTGGAGTATATCCTCGACTTGAAGTGCCGTGGCGTCATCCGCCACATCGGAATGAGCTCCCATAACCCCAAGGTCGCCCGGCGGGCGGCGGAGTCCGGCTATGTGGAGATGATTCTTTTCAGCATTAACCCCGCTTTTGATATGCTGCCCGCCAGTGAGGACATTGACACGATGTTCGCCGAGGAGTTCGACGCCGGGCTGAAGGGGACCGACCCCGACCGCGCGGCGCTCTATCGCATCTGCGAGGAGCGGGACGTCGGGATCACCGTGATGAAGGGCTACGCCGGCGGCAGGCTCTTCGACGCGAAGCGCTCGCCCTTCGGCGTGACGCTCACCCCGGTGCAGTGCATCCACTACGCGCTGACCCGCCCGGCGGTCGGCTCGATCATGTGCGGCATCGACAGCCGCGAGCAGCTCGATGAGGCGCTGGCGTATGAAAACGCCCCGGAGGAGGAGAAGAACTACGCCTCCGTCCTCGCCGCCGCGCCGCTCCACGCTTACCGCGGAGAGTGCACCTACTGCGGTCACTGCAAGCCCTGCGCCGCGCAGCTCGATATCGCAATGATCAACAAGCTCTATGACCTTGCCGCGATGCAGCCGGAGCCGCCCACCTCGCTGCGCTCGCATTACGAGGCACTGGACCACACCGCGTCCGAGTGCATCGCCTGCCGCGCCTGCGAGACCCGCTGTCCCTTCGGCGTGCCCATCGCGGAAAGGATGAAGAAAACCGCCGCCCTCTTCGGCAGCTGAGCTCCGGGGAGCCGAAGCCCGCGGTCTATACGGACAGGAAAAAGCCCCGCCGGAGCAACTCCGGCGGGGTTCGACCGCTTTTGGTGTGGGAAGCGTTTCGCGCCCGCCCGCGGCGAAAAAGCGCCCCGCGGCGCGGGGCGCTTCGTTTTTTATTTCGTAAGCTCGCCGCGGAGGTCGGTCTCCATAAGGCGGCGGATCTCCGCGGAATCGCAGCCCTTGGAGAACAGATAGCGCAGCTTGGTGACGGCTGCCTCTACGGTCATGTCGTAGCCGGAGAGCGCGCCGGCGGCGCGGAGGGCGCTGCTCGTCTCGTAAGCGCCGAGGCGGACACTGCCGCGCAGGCACTGGGTGCAGACGGTGATGACCGTGCCGTTCGCAGCCGCCTTGCGGATGAGCGGCAGCAGCTCCGCGTCATACTGCGGCAGATTGCCGACGCCGAACGCCTCCAGCACGAGCCCGCGCAGCTGCTCCGTCATAATGCCCTCAAAGAGCTTAAACTGGATGCCGGGAAAAATTTTCAGCACGGCGATGGGCAGATCGTCCCGCAGCGCCGTGACGCGCAGCGCCTCCCCGGCGGGGCGGATGAGCTCTGCGCGGTAGCGGATATCGACGCCCGCTGCGGCGAGGGCGGGAAAATTCGGCGAATCAAACGCGCGCAGCTCGTCGGAGGAGAGCTTCGTCGCGCGGTTGCCGCGCAGGAGCTGGCCCGCGAAATAAAGGCAGACCTCCGGCACGGCGCCCTCGCCCGCGATGAGCAGCGAGGTGATGAGATTCTCCCGTGCGTCCGACCGCGCCGCGCCGATGGGGATCTGGGACCCGGTCAGCACGACGGGCTTGGAAAGGTTTTCCAGCATAAACGAGAGCGCCGAGGCGGTGTAAGCCATCGTGTCCGTCCCGTGGAGCACGACGAAGCCGTCATAATCGTCGTAGTGCGCGGCAATGACGGCGGCGATGTGGTTCCACTCCGGCACGGAAACGTTGCTGGAATCGCATAGCGTGTCGAA